>NZ_CP147020.1:4405000-4705000 GCF_037126435.1 Bernardetia sp. ABR2-2B
TCAAAAAACGCTTATAACGAATTTCGAAAGAAGAGACTAAAGAGTTTCCGTGTGCTTCCCAATTTTCGATGAAATTTGTTAAAACATTAGTAATCGCCAAAACTTCGCTATCTGTAAGTTCTCTATCAGATTGATAAATCCAAAGACGAGAGTAAGAAGGCATTTTTTCAAAAGGTAAAAACATAATAATATTATTTATTACTATTTTAAAATAAAAAATAGCTTGAATTAATTTAAAAGTTGAAATTTTTATAGATATAGATAGCTCTATTTTATCTGAAAAATAGATAGTCAATATAAAAATCACTTCAATATATATTGTTAATTGATTATAAAGCCAATTTTATTGCCTAAACAGTTGATTTATTATCAAAAACAAACAGCTCTGCAAAGTTATGTATTTTATTAGAAAGTTACAAAATTAAAAGTATTAGTTTTGCTTTAATTTATAACTTATTGATTTTAAGTATATTCAATAATTTGATATTTTTTTATCCTCACCTCATCTAATGAATTAATCATTATTATATACATAGCAAGGTTTTAATTTGAATTGTTAAAACTAGTGTTTATGACTACTTCATTTAACAAACCTCACTCATTTTAAGTTATACAATTGAAACTTATTCTACTCAAAATAATCTAATAATCTAGGCAAAACAATTCTATTACTATTTTTTACAGCTCATTATGTCAGAATCACAAATTAAAAATACTGCTATTACTCAATATGAATCAACTTTATATTTTCCTTTTGAAATCTGTAAAGGAGAAATAGGCAAAAAAGTTCTAATTTCAGAGCTTTCTCAAACAGTTCTTTGTAGTTCATACAATCAACTTGTGATTAGCTTTTGTATGGAATGGCAGAGCAATAAAAGTGAATTTATAGTTCATACATCAGGTTCAACAGGCATTCCTAAGCCCATTTCGCTTACTAGAAAACAGATGAAAAATAGTGTTTTTGCAACAGCTCAAGCATTGGACTTGAAGCAGAATGAACGTTTTCTAATTTGCCTAAATACTGAATATATTGCAGGGAAAATGATGCTTGTTCGTGGAATGGAATTAGATGCAGAAATGATAATAGTTCCTCCCAAACGAAATCCCTTGGAAGATTTTGATGAAAAAATGTGGTTTGATTTTGCTGCTTTTGTACCGATGCAATTACAAACTATTTTAGATGAAACTCCTGAAAAAATTGCGATTTTGCGTCAGATGAAAGCTATTATTATTGGTGGTGCGCCTGTTTCATATTCACTTCTCAAAAAAATACGTTCTACAAAAGCACTCAACAGAGTGCCTATTTATTCTACCTATGGAATGAGCGAAACGGTTACACATATCGCATTAAAAAGACTTAATAATAAGAGGGGAAAATGCAAAAAAGAGCTTTCAGATACTTATAAAACACTTCCAAATGTAAAAATAAAAACGGATGAGCGTGGCTGCTTAGTTATTTCTGCACCTCATACTTTAGGAAAAGAAATTATTACGAACGATTTAGTAGATATAAAAAATGAAAATGAGTTTGAATGGCTTGGTCGTGCAGATTTTGCTATAAATACAGGAGGAGTAAAGGTTTTTCCAGAAAAAGTAGAAGTTTTTATTGAAAGAGCTTTTTATGAATTGAATTTAAAAAGACGTTTCTTTATTTCTTCTAAGCCTGATGAGACATTAGGTGAAAAAGTAATTCTGATTATTGAAGGTTTACCATTTGATAAAAAATTTGAAAATGACCTTTTAGAGCATCTCAAAACAAACCTTCCTGCTTATCATGCGCCAAAACAGTTTTTTTACCTCTCTAATTTTGCTATGACAAAAACAAGTAAAATAGATAGAAAAGAATGTATGAATTTAATTTTTTAATGAATTTTCAATATCCTTTAAAATAGTTATTTTTGTATTTATATAAAAAAAAATATCCTAAAATGAAAAAAACAGAAATAGTATTATTATTTACTTCACTTCTTTTAGTTTCATTATTTGGATTTGAAGTTTTAGGACAAACAAATTTTCTCATAAAAGGAAAAGTTATTGATTCAGAAACTAAAGAACTCTTACCTTTTGCTTCTATCGGAATTGAAGGAACAAGCGTAGGAACGGCAAGTAATTCGACTGGGTTTTTTGAGTTTAGGCTCAATCCTACTTGGAAGGATAAGTTTATTGTTTGTTCTTTTGTAGGTTATCAGTCTTTCAAAATAAAGGTTTCGGAAGCCTATCAATATTCTAAAAATAATCAATTGACCTTCGCATTAAAACCAAGTGAATCGCTCAAAACGGTTACGATTAGTTCAAAGAGGATTCCTAAAGTGAAAAAAATAATGAAACAAGTTATAAAAAACTTACCTAAAAACTATCCTCAAACGCCTTATAACGCAGATTTTTTTTACAGAGAATATTTGAAAGATTCGACAGCCTATGTTCGTTTGGTAGAAGCTGCACTCCACGTTTACGACAAACGAGCTTATATTCCCATTATTTATAATCACAAGAGTAAAAATAGCTTTGCCCCTACCATTTTGAATTTAGAAGAAGATTATTTTGCACAAGTAAAAGAAAGAAGAGCCTCTTATGACTATTCAAAATCGAAGATAAATAACTTTTTTATTGATGTAGAATATGGTACTAAATACAATTGGATAAGAAAAAATCAGTTTATTTTTGATAAAACGATGTACGAAAAATTTGATTATGAATTAGTAAATCTGACTTCAATAGGTAAAAAAACGGTTTATGAAATTTCTTTTTCTTATAACGGAACAATTGATAGATTCAGAAAACTTAAAGGAAAACTCTTTGTAAATGATGAAGATTATGCTGTGCTTCAACTTCACTTTTCTTATTTTCCTGTTGGTGCAATGGGTGGTTATAATGCCGAAGAGCGTTATGGCTACAATATTTATTTGGAAAATGAAGAGCATTTTTATTTCAAAAAATATGATGAAAAATATTTGGTAAGTTATCAATCGCTGCGTTCTACGGAAAAGTATTATGAGAGCCAAGAAGCATTTGAAGAGTCTGTTTCTGAATATTTTGTCGAACAGCTTACAGTAAATGTAAATCAAAAAAATCCAACTCCACAAGGTTTGCAAGACGATTCGAAGCTAAAAGAAATTGATTATAACACTACTTTTTGGGAAAGTTATAATGTGTTGGCAGATTCTCCTCTGAATATAAAAATTAAAGCTGATTTGGAAAAAAGACAATCTTTAGAAAAGCAATTTGAATTAGAGAAATAAATATTTTGTATTTTGTATGAACAAAAGTTTCTACAATCAACAAACCATTATTTCTATGAAAATTTTGCCCTATGATAATCTTACTTATAAAACTCACTTGTCTAAAGAAGAAATAGCCAAAAGACTGAACGAAGTAACAGAGCCTAAAAAAATGATTCGAATGACAGGTGTTTTTTCGAATAAAAATCATAAAGAATATGAAGGAGCAGTAGATACAAACTCTTTCAAAATAAGTCGTATTATTGGCTACCGAAATTCGTTTTTGCCACGTATAGAAGGAGAAATTGAAGAGAGTAAAGAAAGCACACTCGTTCATATCAAGATGAGATTACATACTTTTGTTCTTGTTTTTATGGGAATTTGGCTAACCATCGTAGGTCTTGTTGCTATTGCTGTTTTGAGTTCATTGTTTCTTAGTGAGAGCAATATTGGATTCGGTGTTTTTATTCCTTGTTTTATGTTTCTAGTTGGATTATTGATGCCTATTTTAGCTTTTCATTATGAAGGAAATAAATCAAAAGAGTTTTTTGAAAATCTTTTTGAAGTAGGGAAACAATTAAGCGATAAAAAAATATGAAGTATTTACCTTATGAAAATCTAACTTATAAAACTCATTTATCTAAAGAAGAAATTTTAAAAAAACTAAGTGATAAAGTAGAACCAAAACGTGGTATCTTTCCTGACAATGGTTACCAGCCTTACGAGGGAACTATAAGCGAAAATACCTTTAAAATAAGACGTATTATTGAATACAGAAACTTATCTTTGCCATGCATAAAAGGTAAAATTGAGGAAAATCAAGATAGCACACTTATTTATATCAAAATGAGGCTGTATCCTTTCGTAATTGTTATTTTATGTATTTGGTCGCTATTTATGGCGTTAGGAGTGCTTGTTTTTATAACAATGTTTGCACAAGAAACACAAAATCTATCTCTATCAAATCTACCTTTTTTTTCATTTCCTTTGTTAATCATTATTTCTCCTATTGTTGTTTGTAAAGCTTTTCATTATGAAGGAAATAAGTCAAAAGAGTTTTTTGAGAATCTTTTTAAAGCAGAAAGAGTAGAATAAAATAACGCAATTATAAAGACATTTTGGTTCTTTATGAATTCGGTTTCACCTTTCATTTTTGATGGGTCTGTACTGCAAGTCTGACCTATCAAAAATAAGTATTTCTAATTTCGAATAGCTTATTTTGTTCAAGTCAGACCGTCGGTACAGACTTGAACAAAATACAAGTTAAGGTTTGCAACTAAAATCATATAGAACCGACATTTTTCAAAAATTGATTTATACTTTGAACTAGTTTAGCTCCTTTTAACTGTGCTGATACTTCTGAAAGTGAGTTAGCTTTAATCAATTATTTTTGCGAATAAACAAGGTTTTTTCACGAAAAAAATACTAATCAATTTTTTAATAAACGTTATCATGGTTTGTTTCATGTAGTTCAGGCAGGATGCCTGAACATAAAAAGCAGCTTTTATTCCCAAAGGTCAGTCTGGAAGACTGACATACAAAAATAACATTGAAAGGCTTAATATAAAAGAATATTTTCATTTTCAGTTTCCCATTTTCGTAATTTTATACGCTCATTATAAGGTAAATTTCTGACAAAAATATTTACTTTTTCATCAAACTGAATCAGACTATGAAGTAGTTGATTGATTTGAGTGATATTACTTAGTGAGGTCGGAAACTCATACATTTTATTTCCTTTCTTGACAACTTGTAAGGTGTATGAACGCTTAGAATAAAGTAAATTGATTGCCAAAATAGACTTTAGAATGATTTTAACGCCTTTTTTTGTCCCTTCAAAACGAATAGAAATATGTTTTTTATGAATCTCTATACTTTCTATTCTCTTTTTCTTTTTGGAAGAAGCAAATAGACTCTTACCTTTAAAGAACATTGCTTTTATACCTATTGTCATAATGGCTACAAAAGTAATTCCTATTGAAAGAGGTGCAATACCTAAAAAGGTTGTCAGAAAAACTAATAGTAATGAAATGGAAAGTACAGAAATAGAAAAACTATTTTTTTGATAAAATGAACGCTCATCTACAACTACTGGTTGGTTTAGGAAATGATTATCTGTTTCATTAAAAAACTCATTTTCATACGAATTTGAAATTTTATCAGTACATTGAATGACATATAAAGGAGGACGAGTAACTCCATTGATTTCTAGTTTTTCACTTGATGGAAATTTTCCTAAAGTTTCATTTTGATTGCAATGCACTTTGTCCAAATAAAACCATGTATCTTTCAAAAATGCTGATTTGCAGATAGCACAAAACACAATTTCATCGCCTTCTTTTATATCGTCGCCAGTAATTGGGTCACTTCTATTTTCATCAAGAAATGCTTGATGTCTAGGTTTTTGTATGATATGAGTGTGCATAAATCTGTATTTTTGAATTTTAGTCATTCCATTTTCTAAAATACGAAAAACTACACAATTCTCTTATTTTATACTTTAATAAATTTATACTATGATAGACAAAGAATATCCTATTTATGCTTTTGAAGAAAGAAGACGATTTGGAGTTAGTATGCAAGAAATTAAAAATGAATCTTCTATTTTAGAATCCTTTTTAGAAAAACAGGAAATAGAACGGAAAACAAAAAAATCTGCTTTTAATGTCTTTGTTGAAAACTGTATGCAACAGTGGAGAAGAGGGGGGAATTCATTTTATCAAATAATTCGATATAAAGATTATATTTTACTTGAATTTTTAATAGAATATCGTGAAGATGATGATATTGACGAACTCTGTTTTAGAATAGAAAACTGTAATAAACTATTTATTGAGGGAGGAGATGAAGGTTTGAAGAGTTTTTATAAAAAATTTCTAGCTTCCATTAAATCAAAAAATAATTCTGATTTTTTAGAAAAGTATCGCACTCACTATAATTTACATTTTATAGATTGCATTCGTAAAAGCAGAAACCCAATCCAAGTAGAAAAAACAGACCAAGAACAAACATTGAAAATTACTTATAAAGTTGATTTGTAGAATATATACAAAACTTTGTCAGTAGTTGTAAGGTAATCCGAAACAACTCTGACAATAGTTTTTACTAAAATGTTACTTTTAAGCTATTGACAGCCTTGTGAAAGGACTGTCAAAGTTTTAAGAAATAATCAAAAGAATGAGATGTTTTTTTTAACTCAAAACAGCATTCAGTTCCTTAGAATGATAATAAAGTGTGCTACAATTTTCTTTTCTTAATATCTTTTTAGCAGTTTGCATTAATTCTTCTTTTGTAACTTTTGCCATTTGGTCAGAAATTGTATTTACCATATCTACATCTCCCAAAATAGCATAATAGGCAATATTCATAGCTCGGTTTAGTACCTCTACTTCTGAAAAAACGTGAGAAGCTTCTGCTTGATTTTTTACTTTTGTAAGTTCATCATCAGAAATTCCATTTTCCAAAAAGTCATCAATTATGCTTTGAATGGCTTCTTCTCCTTGTTCTGGTGTGTAAGCAGGGTTTAGTTTTCCAGCAATAACTAACAAACCTTCATCTACCGAACCCATAATATAAGCACCAACAGAATTGAACATTTCTTTTTCTTTGACAAGTTCTTGGTACAAACGAGCTGATTTATCTCTTCCCAAAACATCACTCACAAGGTCGGTTGCATAATAATCAGTAGCTTTTCTGTTTCCCATTCTATATGCTTTATAAATGGCATTTAGAGGAACTTTTGCTTCTACTTTTTTGTGTCTTGCTTCAGTTTGTGGTGGTTCTTTTTCTAGGTTACGCATTGGTCGGTTTCCTTTCGGAATATCTCCAAACCATTTTTTAGCCATTTTTTCTATTTCCTCTTTTTCTACATTTCCAGCCACTACCAAAACGGCATTATCAGGTCTATAATGTTTGAAGAAAAAAGCTTTTACTTCTTCTAAAGTTGCTTCTTCAATATGCTTGATTTCTTTTCCGATAGTTGCCCAATTATAAGAGTGCTTTTGATAAACTAAAGGGCGCAGATGAAGCCAAATGTCGCCATAAGGTTGATTGAGGTAACGCTGTTTAAACTCTTCAATAACTACTTTTCGTTGTACTTCTAAAGAATTATCATTAATTGAAAGCGATAACATTCTATCAGCTTCCAGCCACAAAGCAGTCTCAACATTTGGCGCAGGAACAATCGTATAATAATTGGTTACATCAGGCGAAGTATAAGCATTATTCGAACCTCCAACTTGCTGTACAATCGTATCAAAATTTGGAATATTTGCAGAGCCACTAAACATCAAATGTTCGAACAAATGAGCAAAACCAGTGCGATTAGGCGATTCGTCTCTTGAACCAACATCGTACATAATATTTACCGTAGCAATCGAAACTGTTTTATCTTGGTGAACAAAAACACGTAAGCCATTATCAAGTGTGAAATGTGAAAAGTCTATCATATAGTTAGTGATGAATGATTAGTTTTTAGTGATTAATTAGGATTCAATTAAAACGAATAATTAATTCGGCTCGTGTTTCAAGAATTTCTCGTAGTCGTTTTGTAACTCATCTGTCATGAAATTATGAAATTCTAACTGCTCATCAATTTCTTTCAAAATTTCTATCAAAGAATTGATTTTGCCTTCATTGGTAAACATTTTATTGACAATAATAATAGGCATTCCTTTTACTAAACAGGCCCCCGAACGAAAATTACCTTTTTCATAACGGACTTTATAACCTCCCAATTCGAAAATGTTTTCTAGTTTTCCCAATGTTTCTCCCGTGTATCTCATAAAGTTGTATTAAGTATAACAGACTTCCCAGTCTGTTTAGAAGTGTGCATTTTGTTCTGAAACAGACTAAGAAGTCTGTTATACATATTCAAAATACAAAAAAATATCACTCAAAAACAAGTCAGAAATAAGTAATGAGCTTATCGTTTATTAAACGTGATAACTTTACTTTGTAGAAATGGTTATGATTCTATCAAAATTTAATAAATACCTATAAACTTTTTTTCGCAGATTAAAGTCTGTGCTACATTATGAAAAACATTTTTTCAACTTCATTTTTAATCCTTTCACTTCTTATAATTACCTTTATGTTTTCTAATTGCGCCTCTAAGAAATATGAAAATATATCTTATTTAGATAAAGCCGTTTCAGAAAAAACAGAAAAAGAACCTCTACCAACACTCAATATTTTTTCACCTAAAAAACTCAAAAAGAACCTCAAAAAATTTGATTCTAAGAATGAAAAATTACCTGTTTTGATTTTTGTACACGGTGGAAATTGGAATAGTGGCGACAAAGAAACCTATAATTTTTTTGGTAGAAATTTCGCCAAAAAAGGAATTGTAACTGTTGTAGTTGGTTATACATTAAGTCCAAAAGCTAATTATGACGATATGGCAAAACAAGTTGCAACAGCTATAAAATGGACAAAAAATAATATCGAAAATTATAATGGTAATCCAGAAAAAATATTTCTGACAGGACATTCAGCAGGAGGACATTTGATTGCTCTTTCTACCATGAATCCAAAATATGACGTAAAAGATAATACTGTTTCAGGTCTGATTCTGAATGATGCAGCAGGTTTAGATATGTATAATTATCTTCAAAAAGCCCCTCCAACAAGTAATAGCAACTACGATACAACGTGGACAAAAGATCCAAAAACTTGGAAAAAAGCATCGCCCATTTATTATATTGATGAACAGACTCCACTCATTATGTTATATTTAGGGAAGAAAACTTATGAGTCTATAAAGATTTCAAATAGAGATTTTTTGGATTCTTTACACAAAGTTCAGCCGAATGTAGAACCTATTTTACTAAATAAAAAACACGTTCCGATGATGATTCAGTATTTCTTTCCTTGGAGCAATCGTTATGATGAAATAATTAAATTTATAAAGGAGAATTAGAATGAATTAGCGAGTGATTTGTATGATTTTTAAGATAAAATGCAGGATATGAAATTCATTAAATACAGAATAAAAAAGGCAATTATTTTCATTTGAAATTAAAACGTATTATCCTGTAATTATCATAGTAATCATATAAATCACTCGCTAATCAGTTATAGTAGTTCTTCTATCTCAAAATAATTTCTACCAATTTATCATAATCATTGTCAATAGAAAGTTTTTTTGCATTCGCCAAATCTACCTTTTCAGATTCATAACTCGGAATCGCTTTTTGTATAATCTCTGAAAATTTTTGTGGGTGTGCTGTCTCTAAAAACAAACCAATTTCATTTTCTTTCAAACTGTTGTGTAAAGCTAATTTTCCGACTGCGCCATGTGGGTCTAAGAGATAATCGTTTTTCTCATAACAATCTGCAATTTCTTTTATAGTAGAATTATCATCAATCGTAAAGGCAGAAATATCTTTTTTAGTTGCTTCTAAATTACCTTTGTATAAATATTCTATTCGTTCAAAATTACTTGGGTTTCCCACGTCCATCGCATTCGAAAAGGTCAAAACAGAAGATTTTTGCTGATATTTTCCCGTTTGGAGATAATTATAAAATGTATCATTTGCATTGTGTGCAGCTATAAAACGTTCTACTGGCAAACCTATTTTTTTTGCTATAAGTCCTGCCGAAATATTTCCTAGATTTCCAGAAGGAACAGAAACAACTAACTTTTTATCTTCTAATTTATCTTGTTTTTTTAATTGTTTGTACGCCAAAAAGTAATATAACATTTGAGGCAAAAGACGAGCTACATTGATAGAGTTTGCACTACTTAGCGTTACTTTTTCTCTCAATTCTGTATCATTAAAGGCTTCTTTTACGAGTTTTTGGCAATCATCAAAAGTTCCTTCTACTTCAATAGCTTGAATATTTTTGCCTAAAGTTGTCATTTGAAATTCTTGATAGGGACTTACTTTTCCTTTTGGAAACAAAATCTTTACATCAATTCCTTTTACATCAAAAAAACCGTTGGCAACTGCACTTCCTGTGTCGCCAGAAGTGGCAACTAGAATAGTTACATTCTGATTACTATTGCTATCTTCTCTATCATTTTTGCTATAAAAATGTGATAAACACCTAGACATAAAACGTGCGCCAACATCTTTAAAAGCTTGTGTTGCGCCATGATACAATTCTAAAGAAAAAATATTATTTTCTACCTTAACAACAGGAATAGGAAAATTGAGTGTTTCTGCAATAATTTGTTTTAGCTGCTCATCATTTAAAGAATCCTTCACAAACGGCTTCAAAACTTCAAAAGCAATTTGATGGTCTTCTATATTTTCGATATTATCAAAAAAAGAAGTCGGTAAAGAAGGAATATTCTCTGGAAAATAAAGACCACTATTTTTTGTAAGTCCATTGATGACAGCTTCTTTAAAAGAAACTTTTTCCTCATTGTTTGTTCCGTTTTTTCTTGTGCTAAGGTAATTCACTAGATTTGCATTTTAGAGATGATATACTTTTTGACAAATTTACTATGAAAAATTGTTTTTTAATCATAAATCGAAAAAAATGGGCTACGCAAAAGAAATAAACTGCTACAAAAAACAAGAGTTTTTAGATTTTAATGCTCTTGATTTGATTGAATTATTGCAATCAACTTCTTGGGAAGTTAAATTAGGTATTATAGACAGAGGAAATGATTTTGATTGGATTAGCTTAGAAGACAATCAAGAAGGTAGAGAAGAGTTTATAAATATCTTAAAATACAAAATTGAACATAATGAATATATAGGTTTTTCAATTTTTAATCAACAAGTAGAAAGGTTCGTACATGTTAGTCTAGAAAATATCTTACTCCATTGACAAAACTTTAATTTTTTGATCAAATTTAGTTTCACTAGTCATTGGATTATTGAGTATTTTTTTAATTTCTATTAATCCATATCTGAAAAAAGAGTATTCATTATATCCATTTGAACAGACTCTTATTTTTGTTTTTTTATGTTTCCATTCTCCTACTTTGTAACACCAAACAAAGGCAATGGAACACAAAGCAATTAATTTAGCTATTTTATTTGGTTCTGTTAATTTTGTATTTTCTAAGTTAAAACCTTGTGATTTTAGTGCTTTAAACAACGTTTCGATTTCCCAACGTTGTTTATAAATTTCAAAAATATTATCCAATAAAACAGGTGATGCTAAATAAATATATCCTTTTTGTGTTCGACTTACAGATAAATATACCTCTGCTTCATTGACTACAAATGTTCCATCTAGTTGATAGGTTTCTGAAATCGAAAGCCCTCTACACCATGCTACAATAGACTTTGTTTTCCCTTTTCTAGTAGCTTTAAAGTTAGATTTTATACGCATTACAAAATCAAATTTTTTTGTAGCTAAATAGAAAAACCATTTTTTACCTATAAACTCTCTATCTGCTACAAGAGCAGTAATAGATAAATTAGGAAATTGATTTAAGAAATCTTCTATCAAATCAATTCGTTGTTGAGTAGCTGAATTTCCTGTCCTCGAAAGTACAGACCAACAAAGAGGAATAGATACCCCTTTATGAGCTGCTGAGAGAAGCAAAATATTAATATGCTCTTTTCCAACTTTCCAATTCGTTCTATCCAAACACAGTACGATATTTTCCCATTGTTCAATGCCTTCTAAGGAAATAATCAAATTAGTAATTGCTTGAAAATCAAGCTCATAATAATTTAAAAAGCGTTCTATACGACGTAAAGAAGAACTGTATTCTACATTCCTTTCAAACGCAGTTGCAATTTGAATTAAACCTCCTAGACCTACCTTTATAACAGCTATTACAAAAAGACCTATAAATTGAACTCGGGCTAAATGAAACCCTTTTAAATGAGAAGATAAAACACTAACTAATTTTGTAACTTTACCACTAGAAGCATACTTTGCTTTCGCCATAATTGAGAAAAATTTTGTGAGAAACTCAATTATGGCTTTTTTTTATCTAAATTTAAAATCTTTTGTCAGAGGACTGAGAGAAAATATAGACAATAATTTGATTTGTTTTGATTTAGATATTGGAAGAGAGGAAAATGAATCTGAATGGTTTGAATGGTATCATCAAAATCTAATTATTCCAATAGAAAAACAAAACCCAGTTTTCTCTAAAATAGAATGGGAAACTGGTTATGAACGTAAAATCCTGAAAACATTTGAGAAAGAATAAAAATAAACACAAAAATGATAGAACTAAAACTCTTCACAAAAAACGACTTCAAAACTTTCAAAAGGGACGTAGATATGTTTCATATATGGAACAATTAGATTCTACTTTACAAAAAGAATTAAGACAAAAGGGGATTATTAGAATTACATCAATAAGAACTGATGGCAAGTGTAAATATATTCAATACATGACAAATTGGGCAAAACACCCCGTTGGAGATTTTTTCCTTAATTATGATGTTTGTCCTATTGAAAAAACAAAAAAAGGATATTATAAACAAGATAGTTTTATTGAAATTTGGGGAGTTGGAAATGGCTGGACGATTTTGGTAGATAGCGATTGGATATAAAAAACACCTTTTTAGAACTGTTATTTACAAATAATCAAAATGGAAATTCTAGTAAAAACCATATTTATTCTGTTATTCTTGAGTTTAGTAATTGCTCCATTTTTAATAGGAATTATCTTGAATAAATTTGAACTGACATATAAGTTTATGATTTATCTATTCTTGAGTATTGTGATTACTTTTTCTATCTCCTTGATTTTAGGTTGGTGGTCAGATTTTTCTACAAAAATACTTTTGTCTTATTACGATTATGATTTAAAAACAATGGGTGGTGATAGGTTTAGGAATGTTGCTGCTGAAAACATAGAAAGAGTTAAAATATTGCTAATACGCTATTATGGAGTAGGTTGGATTGTGAAAGTGTTTATGATATATGTCTTTTATCTTCCTTATATTTTGCTGGTTTATTTGATAACTTATTTATTTTCAAAAGTAAAAAAATGAACAAACAAATCAATCGCTACAAAGAATTTGCTGATAAAATTGAAGCAGAATATAATCAAAAAGCAGAGAATATCTTTCTTCTGCAAGGAGATGTGTTCACGGTTTCAAAAGAATTATTTGACAAAAAACAGAATATAGTTTTTAGTTTTAAAGTTAGCCGACCTGCTTATGATTCTTATCACTACACTAACTACATTTATTTGCCTGTAAATGACGAAAAAATAAAGACTTTACACATAAAGAAAACGTTGATATCTAAGATTTTGCCTATCAAAAGCAGTTATAACTTAATAGACAAAAGTAATGCTTACGGATTGAGCATTATTGACTTAATTGAGAAACATAAAATTGAAGTTTTAGAAGAAATTTTTTATCCCAAAGATTCAGAGTTTGACAACGAAATTGATATAAAATGTGCGTCTAAATTTTTAGATATTCCAGAACTTATCAGCTTATATAATTTTGTAATCGATTTATCAGATATATTGTCATAATTTTAGAGAAATCTACTTCTCATAAATCCCAATATAAAGTTCTCCATCTTTATTCATTGAGGCACGATACATTCCAGCCGTATTAAATTCCATTACTACATTTCCATTTTTATCGATGGCAATAATTCCTCCGTTGCCACCAAGTGCAGGAAGTTTGTTTTGAATCACTTCTTTTGCAGCTTCTGCAAGGGTTATATTTTTGTATTCTATCATCGCAGAAATATCATAAGCAACTATATTTCTAATAAAAAACTCTCCCCAACCTGTTGAAGAAACGGCGCAAGTCGCATTATTTGCATACGTTCCTGCTCCTATAATTGGCGCATCGCCTACACGACCGTACTTTTTATTGGTCATTCCTCCTGTGGAAGTTCCTGCTGCTAGATTTCCATTTTTATCCAAAGCTGCACAACCAACTGTACCGAATTTTGAATCTTTGATAGTTGGGTCATAAAAATTTGTTTGGTCTTTTTTAGTAGAGTCTTCATCGTGGTCTAGCTCAACAGCATTTTCATCTTTAGCTTTTACTTTTTGTAGTGCATCAAATCTACTTTGCGTATAAAAATAATCAGGCGAAACAAGTTCTAATCCTCTTGCTTTAGCAAAAATTTCTGCTCCTTTTCCTGCCATCATAACGTGAGGGGAGTTTTCCATAACTTGACGAGCCAACGAAATCGGATTTTTGACTGTCGTAACTCCTGCTATTGCTCCTGCTGCTTTATCTGCACCATTCATAATCGAAGCGTCCAATTCATTTTTTTCATCAGCCGTAAAAACTGCTCCTTTTGCTGCATTGAAAAGTGGCGAATCTTCCATAATTCGTATTGTTGCTTCAACGGCATCAAGACTACTTCCACCTTCTGCCAAAATTTTATGTCCTGTTCTGATTGCCTCTTCTAGTTTGGCTTTATATTCTGCTTCTTTTTCAGGAGTCATATTTTCTCTCAAAATTGTTCCTGCTCCTCCATGAATTACAATACCGAAATTATCAGCTATTTTTTCGTTTTGATTATCTGTATTTTGAATTGTATTAGAAGAGTCTTGAGTAGTATTTATTTGCTCTTCATTGTTTTGATTAGAATTAGGAGTACAAGAGATGAGAAATGAGAGTAGAAAAAACGAAAAAATAAAGAGAGGAGATAATTTCATGATTTTATTTTTAGCTTAAAGGTCAAACGAACAGTAAATTTTGCCATAAATTAGTAATTTTATTTCAAATTTTACCGAAAAATCTATACTACTAGATATTTTATTTATTGTATAGGTCAGTCTCGTAGAGCAGACCGTTTGTAGCCAACCTTGTTTGTTTATATAGACGGTCTCTGACCTATTTATTTGAAAATGTCTAGTAGTTGCAAAAAACACAAATGATAGAATTACAGCCCTTTACAGAAAATGATTTTAGGCTTTTCAAAACTTGGATTAAAGACGAAGAACAAATGGTTCAGTTTGGAGGAGAAATGTTTGTTTTTCCTGTTACAGATGAGCAGTTAAAAAGCTATATTCATAACGATAATATAAAACCTTTGAAGGTAATTTGGAAAGAAACAAGCGAAACTATCGGACATTGCGAACTCAATTATCAAGACGGAAATAAACGACTTTCACGTATTTTGATTGGAGAAGATAAATGGAGAGGAAAAAAAATAGGAGAACAAATTGTCCTTAGAATGGTAGAATTATTTTTTAAAGACCCAAATACAAAAAAGGTAGATTTGAATGTTTTTGACTGGAACAAAGGAGCTATAAAATGCTATCAAAATGTAGGCTTTGAAATCAAACATGACAAAACTACCCTTATGAAAGTAGGCAATAAAACGTGGACACGACTCAATATGGAATTAGAGCGCAAGTAAAGGAAACGGTTTATTTCAATTTTACAGCCGTTCCATACGCAAAAATTTCAGAAGCCCCTTGTGAAATCATCGAACTTTCAAAACGAATATTTACGATAGCATCAGCTCCTAATTGTTGAGCATCTTGGATGGCTCGTTGTAAGGCTTGTTCTCTTGATTGAGCTTGTAACTTTGTATATTCTTCTATTTCTCCTCCAATAAAGTTTTTTAGAGAGGCTACAAAATCTCGTCCTGCATTTCTAGCCCTTACGGTACTTCCTCTGACAAGTCCTAAAACTTCTGTAATTTCTTCGCCATGAATTGTTTCTGTGTTTGTAACTAACATAATTTTTTTTGTTTTGATTATAATTCTTTTTTCTAAAGATAGAAAAACACGTTGATTTTTTCTACTCTAATCGCTTTTTTATTATCTTAGTGATATATTAAACTGAATAAATAATGAAATTAATCAAAAAATTAAATCCATTCAACCCTATTTTACCAGCATTTTGTTTGTTGATTGCTTTTGCTTGGGTGGGATATGATAGTTTTTTTAGGGAGAAATATACGGAGGAGGAGAAAGCTGTTTTTGTAGAAGGCATAAAGGAAATAAAAGATTTATCAGTAATGTATTATCATTTGGGTAGTAGAATAAATAGCAATATCAGAAACAAAGATTATTATTATACTTACTGTCTGAGAGATGTTTCAGTAGAGTTGGATTCATCAAAAAATAAATTGGAAAGACTAAACAAAGAAATTATTTATCAAATTTTTGATAAAAATAAGCTCCAAAAAGAACAAGAAATTCTAATTACTTCTGCGTTTGAAAATTATATAGATAAAGCAATTAAAATGGATAGTTCACTCAAAGAACGCTATCAAGATTTTACTTTAGAAGATAATTTATCAAATAAGGAACTTAATCAACTTTATTTTTCTGATGATACACTACAAAATCAATATCATTTACAGCGTTTCAAAACTCAATTAGCTAAACTGTATTATGAAGATGTAAATTTTCTCTACCAAGAAAAGGTTTTAAATCCTGTCATTGCAAAAATGTCTAATTATTCTTTAAAGCCTCATATATTTTGGGATTCAGAATATCCCAATAGTTTTAGTGTAGCAATTACTTATCATGTTCCTTTTGATACAACTATAACAAAACTTCATTCTCCAGAGGGTCTAGAAACTAAATTTGACAAAAGAGGATTTCTGATTATTCCTTCAGAGTTGAGAAATAAGAAAGACAGAAACATGAAAATCAAAATAAATCTTTCACAACAAGACACCGTTTATCATGAAATCTATTAAATTATATGTTTCACTCTTTTTGTGGGTAACTTTTGGAATTGTAATGGTTGCTCACTTTATTTCTGATGAGGATAAAGAATTGACAGCAATCAATAATACAAATAGTTTTGTAGCAGAAAACAATAAATTAATTTGGCAAGAGCAACTTAAAAAACTTAGACAAACTATTGCCAATGATGGTAATAACGCTAGAGATATGAAAGTATATAATGACATAAGAAGCAGTTACGATTTTATAGATGGATACTATAAAAATAATGAAATTGCTTTCAAAAATGTGATAGAAATTTTACCAGACTCTTCAAAAGTTGTTTTTAAAGAAGAACAAAAACAGGAGTTTGTAACTACTAAAAGTCAAATAGTAAAAGAAATCTATAAATTAAATTTACATCAAAATGCCTATCGTTCTTTATATACTGAATATATGAAAATTGGTTCTTTTGGTTGTCATTTTAGCATTATTTCTATTATTCAAGAAAGTGACAGTACACTTGGCTTTTATGGTGTAGGTTTTCCTTTAGAAATGGATTTATCTAAGCAAACGGCTGAATTAGTTCACAATAATAGCAAACAGGATTACAACTGGAAATTATTTTTTCCCAAAGATTCTCTAAAACCCATCACTTTTCAAATCAATACCTACACAAAAACAGATACAATAAGAAAAAGGTATCAAATCAAACCACAGAAAGGAAAGAAACTAAAGCCTTTTGAGTATGAAGAGATAAAATAAAATAACTATTCAGCCTTCACTTTCTCTTCTCTCAAATTCTGTAATTCTTGCCACTCATCACGCAGACGTGCAGCTTCCATAAAATTGAGGTCTTTGGCTGCTTTTTCCATTTTCTTTTTGGTTTGGTCAATTACTTTTGTGAGGTCTTTTATATCCATTCCCTTTATTACTGGGTCAATTACGACGGTCATTTTAGACTCTTCGTAAAATTCTTTTGGCAATGACTTGGCATCAGCTACCGAAGTTTGTTGCATAATAGCCTCTTTTGACTTAAATACTGTTGTTGGCGTAATTCCATTGGCTTCATTGTATTCTTGCTGAATTTTGCGACGACGGTTTGTCTCATCAATCGAAAGGCGCATCGAAGGCGTAATTTTATCAGCATACATAACTACATGACCATTTGAGTTACGTGCAGCACGTCCAATAGTCTGAATCAGTGAACGTTCATTTCTCAAAAATCCTTCCTTATCTGCATCTAAAATCGCCACTAAAGAAACCTCTGGTAAATCTAATCCTTCACGTAACATATTTACACCAATCAAAACATCAATTACACCCAAACGAAGCTCACGAATAATTTCTATTCTATCCAAAATCTTTACGTCGGAGTGAATGTAGCGCACTTTCATTTGTAGCTGCTCAAAATAACGGCTCAATTCTTCTGCCATTCGCTTCGTAATTGTGGTAACCAAAGCACGTTCTCCATTAGCTATCGTTTTATCAATTTCATTCAGAAGGTCGTCTATTTGAGTGCGTGTCGGGCGCACTTCGATAAGTGGGTCAAGCAGTCCAGTAGGTCGGATAATTTGCTCTACAATAACACCCTCACTTTTTTGCAATTCGTAATCAGCAGGAGTAGCCGTAACAAAAACAGCTTGGTCAATCATCGATTCAAATTCATTGAACGTAAGGGGGCGATTATCAAGCGCAGCAGGAAGTCGGAAGCCGTGGTCGACAAGGGCAATTTTACGAGAACGGTCGCCTCCCCACATCGCACGAATTTGTGGAACAGTTACATGACTCTCATCAATTATCAATAAAAAATCTTTTGGAAAATAATCTAACAGGCAAAATGAACGTTCTCCAGCTTTTCGATTATCAAAATAACGTGAGTAATTCTCAATTCCAGAACAATAACCCAATTCTTTCATCATTTCCAAATCTGACTCGGTGCGTTCTTTTATACGTGCAGCTTCTTCAAAACGCCCTTCGTTTTCATAAAAACGGATTCGGTCTTCCATATCAAATTCTATCTCTTCCATTGCTCTTGTTATGGTGTCTTTGCTCGTTACAAAAAGACTTGCAGCAAACAAAAGCATGTACTCTTCATCATTGATTTTCTTTCCTGAAACTGGGTCTATGCGTTGGATTGCTTCTATTTCATCTCCCCAAAAGTAAATTCTATATGCAATATCAGCATAGGCAGGATAAATATCGACGGTATCTCCTTTTACTCTAAATGTCCCTCTAACAAACTCTTCCTCGCTTCTGCTATACATTATGGCTACTAAATCCAACAGAAAAGCATTGAGAGAAATCATATCTCCTGTACTTACCTTTAAACTATTTTCTGCAAACTCATTTGGATTTCCCAAACCATAAATGCAAGAAACAGAAGCAATTACGATAACATCTTTTCGTCCAGAAAGTAAAGAAGCTGTCGTACTAAGTCTAAGTTTTTCAATGTCTTGATTGATAGCTAAATCTTTTTCGATATAGGTATCCGATGCCGAAATGTAGGCTTCTGGCTGATAATAATCGTAATATGAAATGAAATATTCGACGGCATTATCGGGAAAAAACTGTTTGAACTCTCCGTAGAGCTGTGCAGCTAACGTTTTGTTATGACTAATAATTAGTGTCGGACGATTTAGCTTTTCAATGACATTTGCCATTGTAAAAGTCTTTCCAGAACCTGTTACACCCAAAAGCACTTGAAAATCTTCACCTTCTTCAATGCCTTTTACTAAAGAAGCAATGGCTTTTGGTTGGTCGCCTGTGGGTTTGTAGGGAGAATCTACACGAAATTTCATTGCAGTTACCAGTAAATAGTTATCAGTTACCAGTTAAATACTAGTAATGAGTAAAATATAATTGAATCAATCTAAAGAAAGATAACTAACTAATAGGAAAATGTTTTTTGAGTTTTGAGAAATTATTTTGAAAGTTTGTGATTATATAATTGGTCTCAAAAATATCACTTTGAAAACTCTTTACTAATCTTTATATTTGAAAACAAAAGTTTAACTAAAAAAAATAAAAATAAATATAATGGTAGTATCATCAGATAATCTCATAAAGGAAATAGAAAATAGGAAAAAAGAGTATAAAACTGATAGTTATGCTATGTCTATTGGAGAATTGACTAATTTATATAGAGATGGAGAAATAATAATTAATCCTGAATTTCAACGATTTTTTAGGTGGGATATATTTCAAAAAACCAGTTTAATTGAATCTATATTATTAGGCATTCCTATTCCCCCAATTTTTGTTTATCAAACAGAAGAGGGAAACTGGGAGTTAGTCGATGGTTTACAAAGAGTTTCTACTTTGTTAGAATTTATGGGAATATTAAAAAAAGGAGAAGAAGGCGAAACCTACATTCCCTCTACACTAATAGCTACTGAACAATTACAGAATCTAGAAGGCGTTACTTGGAAGTCTTTATCACAAGTGGTACGATTAGAGATAAAAAGAGCTAGAATTACCATTGAAATAATAAAAAAAGAATCTGATAAAGATGCAAAATTTGAAGTTTTTCAAAGGTTAAATTCAAATGGCTCAAGTCTTTCTCCACAAGAAATCAGAAATAGTCTTTTAGTAATGTTAAATAAGGATTTATACAGGTGGTTAAAGGAACTATCTGAAAGTCCTAATTTTCAATCTTGTATTTCTATTCCAGAAAGATTAGAACAAGAGCAATATGATATGGAATTGATTTTGCGTTATATGGTTCTACTTCACTTTGAAGCAACTTCTAAAGAATTAAATTCTATTAATGAATTTATAACGCAAAAAATAAAAATAATTGCAAAAAACCAATTAAAAGATTTTAATTTTCAAGAAGAAAAAGAACGTTTTGAAAAGACTTTTAGGATACTAAAAACTATAGGCAAAAATATATTCAGAAGATATGATACGGAAAATGATAAGTTCGTAGGAGGATTTTTAGAATCTGTATATGATCCCATTGCTGTAGGAGTAGCTTACAATATTAATGATTACAATACGAGTGAAGATAAAGAATTACTAAAAGAAAAGATAAAAAATATATGGGCTGAAGAAGTATTTCTAGATAATAGAAGACCTGGTATTCCTGCACGTTCTAGGCTTCCTAAACAAATTCCTTTTGCAAAAAAATATTTCAAAAAATAAAATAGTTGCAAAATGGCAAAGGATAATAGAACCCTAGAAATGTTTAGTGATAATTTAGATGAGGAATTGAACTGGCGTAGGAAAGAACTAACTATATTGTACGACAAACTTCCAAAACAGAAGAATTCAGAACAACCAGCTCTATTACGTGCAAATTATGTTATGCTATACGCACATTGGGAAGGTTTTACTAAAGCTATTTTTCAACATTATATTGATTATGTTAAACTGAGAAAGTTAACTTTGAAAGAATTAAAACCTTGTTTTATAGCAAGAATAATCCGTCCTAAGGGTGCAAACGAAAAAGGAGTTTATCAAGAAGTAAGTAAAATAGAGTTTTTAATAAACGGATTAGAAAACAGAGCCTATATTACAGATACAAATGTAAGCACAAAGTCCAATTTGAGATTTGGTGTGTTCGTGGATATTTTGGCAGAAGTAGGTTTGACCATACAAAATATTGAACCCATAGAGCGTAGGGAGAGAAACTTTAGTACAAATGAAAGACGTATTAGTACAGAAATAGTTGAAAATGAAATAGATAAATTAGTAGATGTAAGAAATGAAGTGGCTCACGGCAAATATTTATTAGTGAGTTATGAAAGTTTTATTTATGTGCGAGAAATTACGATGACATTGATGGAAAACGTTAAAAATAAACTCTATCAAGCTGCTTTGCAGGAAAAATATAAAAAATAGTGTTTACTAATCTATTTCCTGCTGATTCAAAATATTTCTTTTTATAATTCAAGAACATTACAATTCATACGAAAAATGAATTACATCGGCAGCCTGTCCACCTGTTTTTTTATAGAAATCTTGGGCGTGTTTATCTTCCAGATCAGCCTGTACAAATAGTTCTTTATATCCTAAACCTTTAGAATATCCTTTTAGTTTTTCCATTAGCTTAGTTCCTATTCCTTGTCGTTGAAATGTTGGTGTAACACCTAAATCATACAAATATATTTCAGAACTAGCATAATAAACCGAAGGCAAAATATAGGCTCTCAATCCACCAAGAACTTTAACTTCTCCTTCTTCGTTTTCTAAAGCAGCTACAAAGAAAATCATACTTTCATTTTCTAAAAGGCTTTGTAGATACTTGTCGTTTGGTAAAACAAAATTTTCCATTTCAAATACTTCTTCAAAAATTTTGATAAGTTCTTTGAGTAAAGGTAAATCTTGATTTGTAAGTTTTTGATAAGTAATATTCATAAAATTGTAAACTGATTTTCAAAAAGGTATCTTTGTCTTTATTTTTTATACAAAATACTTTTCACACTCTGAACAGTGTGCTACATTAACCCAAAAACATGTTATTTCATTCCCTCAAAAAATATAAAAAACAGTTTTTTTTAGCTGTTTTTTTACTTCTTAGTCTGAATATTTCGTGCATTCAAGCACAGGACAAAACGGAAACTAAAAACGAAAATACTACAAAAGTAGCCTATCATTTTGATTTTTCTAATCGTGTTCATCATACAGCAAAAGTTACTGTTTCTATTCCAACTGCTCCAAAAGGTGAGCCTTTAAAGTTACGAATGAGTAGAAGTTCGGCTGGTCGTTATGCGCTGCACGAGTTTGCCAAAAATGTTTATTCTGTAAATGCCTTTGATGTAAATGGAAATAAATTAGATGTCGTTCGTACTTCACCTTATTCTTGGAATGTGTTGAAACCAAGCGATAATATGAAAGTTGAATATACACTTTTTGCAGATTATGCAGATGGGACTTACTCTGGAATAAATACAATTCAAGCTCATTTGAATGCTCCTGCTACGTATCTTTTGCTAGATAATTTCTATGATGAGAATTTTGAAGAAGATGCTTCTATCAGAAAAAACAAAGAAGATAAAGATGCCCAGACAATAAAAGTAACTTTTTCATTACCTCAAAATAATAGTTTTAAAGATAATAATGATGAGAAATGGACAGTTGCAACACAATTACCACAAATCAATGATTCTACTTTTTATGCACCAAACTATTATTATTTGTTAGATTCTCCTGTTTTGATAGGAAATTTATTTTGGAGCGAATGGAAAGAAGACAATCAAAACTTTAGAGTTGCTCTCAATAAAACAGGCACACCAACAACTGATAAAGAAGCAACTGAATATGTAGAAAAAATAAAGAAAATTGTAAAAGAAGAAATTGCGCTTTTCGGAGAAGCACCTGTTTTTGATTACGGAACTTATACTTTCCTTCTGAATTATCAGCCAACAGCACACGGCGATGGAATGGAACACCGAAATTCTACTATTATTACAGATGTTGATAAATTAGATAATAATCATTTATTTACAGTTGCTCACGAGTTTATTCACGCTTGGAATATTGAAAGACTTAGACCACAATCTTTAGAACCTTTTGATTTTTCTAGTACAAATATGTCGTCTGAACTTTGGTTTGGAGAAGGTTTTACCTCTTATTATACTAATTTGGTTATGCTTCGTGCTGGTATTATTGATGAAACTAGGTATGCAGATTTGATGAATGGAATGCTAAATTATGTTCTGACTTCTCCTGGTCATAACTTTCATTCTCCTGCTCAAATGAGCCAACAAGCAGCTTTTGCAGATGCAGCCACAGCAAACGACCCACTTTCTCACTACAATACCTTCATTACTTATTATTATTATGGTGGTGTTATGGGTTTAGCTTTGGACATGGAAATGAGAAAACGTTTTGATAAAAGTCTTGATGATTATATGCAAGAATTATGGAAGCAGTTTGGTAAAACGGAAAAGCCATATACTATGAAAGACCTTGAAAGAACATTGGCAGAAGTAGTAAATGATAAAGAGTTTGCTCAAAATTTCTTTCAAAAACACATTGAAGGAAATGAATTACCAGACTATAATACTTTATTAAATACCGTGGCAATGCACTTTCAGCTTACTCAAAAAGGTAAAGTTTGGTTTGGAAAGTTAGGACTTGATATTGACAAAAAGAAAACAGAAAAAAATGCTACTATTTCAAATTATATGCTTTATGATTCGCCATTTTATAATGCAGGATTAGAAAAAGGCGATGTTTTGGTAAGTATAGATGACAAACTAATTACTTCTGTGAATGATTATAGAGAAATTTTAGCAACCTTAGAAAAAGGAAAAGCTGTACGAGTTACGTATGAAAGATTCGGCAAAAAGAATAGCGTAGAAGTAATGCCTGTTCAGATTCCCTACCGTGCCTTGGTTTATTTAGCAGAGAATGAACCAATTACGACAAAGGAACAAGTAGAAGAGCGTGAAGATTGGCTTTCTACGAAGCAGAAATAAAAACTAAAAATATTTCAAGATAGCTTATATTATTCTCCTACACATACAGATTGCTAGTTTGTTTGTGTAGGATTTTTCTTTTAGAAACTCTCTAAAACCTCTAATTTCTTCTATTGATGAGTGAGTTGATTCTGCTTCGGTAGGTTTGTCCGATGGGTATTTTATGATTTTGTATGATAATTTGATTTCCTATAATTATTTCTATTTTTTCTACTGCTATAACGAACGATTTATGAACACGTAAAAACTTTTCTTTTCTAAGTAATTCTTCCATCATAGAGATTTTTTCGTGTGTCAGAATCATTTTATCAGCCAAATAAACTTTAGTATAATTTCCTAGAGCTTCTACAAACAAAATATCTTGCATCGAAAGCTGATGGTACATTTTATCTCCTTTCAGAAAAATATAGTTTCCTTGTATTGCATCAGTATGATGAGTATCAGATGAAATCTGTTTTCTTTCTATATTAATTTTACTTATTGCTTTTAGAAAACGTGTAAGCGAAAAAGGTTTGAGTAAATAATCAACAATATCCAATTCATATCCTTCTAAAGCGTATTCTTTATAGGCAGTTGTTACGATTATTTTTGGAGGGTGTGATAATGTTTTCAGCCATTCAAAACCTATAATTTTAGGCATATTAATATCTAAGAATACTAAATCTACATTTTGGTTAGAGATAATCACAGATGCTTCTATGGCATTATAAGCATTGCCCACTTTTTTTAGATACGTTAGTTCTTTACAATAACTCTCTATGATTCGATGTGCTATCGGTTCGTCGTCTATAATTAAATATTTCATACTATCTTAAATTACTTTGATGGATAATTGTAAGTCATAAATATCTGTTGATTTGGTAATTATTAATTCATGTTTTTTTGGATATGTCATGGAAAGTCGCTTTTTTAGATTTTCTAAGCCAATGCCTATATTTCCTTTTTCTATTGCAGAATAATTATTTCTGATTCGGAAAAATATTTCTGAATCTGTGGTAGTTACTTGAATATCAATAAATGCCTCTTCTAACAAACTTTCTACACCATGTTTAAAAGCATTTTCTAAGGGTATTACTAACAAAATTGGACTTATTTTGTGAGAATGAGTAATGTTCTTTTGGAAAGTAATATCCACTTTTTTCTGATAGCGTATTTTATGTAGCTCAATATAATCTTCCATATAGGCAATCTCATTTTTCAGCTCAACACTATCAGCTCTTCCATCATAAATTGTGTAACGCATCATATCTGAAAGCTTTAGTATCATTTCAGGAGTGCGTTCTGATTTTTCTATGGCAAGTCCATACAAATTGTTTAAAGTATTGAAGAAAAAATGTGGATTAATCTGACTTTTCAAAAGCATTAATTCTGCATTTACTTTATCAGCCCTTAGTGTAGTTACCCACTTCCAACGCTCATAAATCCATGTTAAAAGTGTTACAGAAATAGAAAGTATCAAAAAACTTGTAATCACAGGACGATAATTTTCAGCGTAGTTTGTTGTCGTTCTAAACACAAAAAAGTAGGTAATTATAGCTCCATAAATGAAAATAATAGCTACTTGATATTTTTCAAAAAATGTTGGAACTACTAAATAGCTAATTCCCATCCAAAATAAAAGAAGAAGAGGAGTAGTAATTGGATTATCTGGAGTACGCAAATAATACTCTGCTACTGCTCCCAAAAAGAGCAACCCAAGTACTCCCAAAACCTTATACAATGGAAACCTAGAAACCAAAAGTGTAATGATTAGCCAGCAAATCAAAAAACTAAAAACATGTATAACAATATAGAGAGGTAAAACAATAGCCTCAAAGCGAACAATAAAACCTCCAGAAATTGCCACTATCGCAAAAGTCAGTATAGTAAGTAAGCCTCCAATGATTATTTCTTTGTAGCTCACATTTATAAAATTATTTCTATTGATTTTCATTGTTTCAGAGTAATTGATTTATAAGTGAAAATAATTATTCGTAAAAAGCTAACAAAATAAATGTGACCAATACCATTATTTTTGAATCATACAATATGGTTTTCATATTAAACCTCATTTATAGCATTTTAAATAGAATTTGAGTTTGCTCCTTTTGTATTGGTCATATTAAATAGGAGTAGAGAGTACAAGCAATTATGTTTGATAAAAATCATAAACTCATTTTAATTTAGTCATATGAAAATCATTAAAAAAACGTTGCGCCTTGCTGCCTTTACACTTTTTACATTAGTTGTTTTAGTTATATTAGGTTTTAACTCATTAGCAAGACAAGTAGATTTACCTAAACCAGAAGGAAAATATAATGTAGGTGTTACTCACCGAATCATTACTACAAACAGAGTAGCTGACTTTCATCAATTTGTGGATAGCAATAGAACAGTATATCTAAAAATATGGTATCCTGCAATAGAAGTGACTAATAAAGAAAAGGCTTCATCTATTGAGGGAGGCAAACAATCGGTAAAAGAAGTAATTAAAAACCCATCACTACTTGAAAGGGTAGGACTCAAACAAATACTCAAGATCAAGACAAATGCTTATTTCAATATTCCTATTGCTACTGGTAAGTTTCCTATGATTACCTACTCTCATCAGTATGGTGGTTGGGCATCTGAAAATGCTGACCTTTTTGAGAGCTTGGCAAGTAAAGGGTTTATTATAGTGGCTATTACACATCTAAATCAGGCTGTTTTTGCACCAATAAATGAAAAAACTATAATAGATTCAAAGACAATTCCATTATTTGATACTCTTGACAAACCACTTATTAAAACTTTGTATGGAAGTATTGATAATGCTGAACAACAATCTGTACTAGATAGTAGCTTGTTGGCAATCAGAAAACATCCCTATTTGGAATCAAGAAATAGGTATTCTGATATTTGGTCAGATGATATTATTACAGCTATTGATTATATGAAAGAAGCACAGATTAAAAGGCGTGACTTTTTCTTTGAAAAAATTGACACCTCTAAAATAGGCTCAATGGGTTTTTCATTTGGTGGAAACGCTGCTATCAATGCTACCTTAAAAGATAGTTCTATACGTGCAGCTATAAATATGGATGGAACTGTTTATGGAGATTTTTATGATAAAAAATCAGATGCCAATATTCTATTCTTAGCACGCTCAAACCCAAAGAAAAAAACGTTAAGTTACTTTGGTAATTTCCGAGATAAAAATAATCAACACTATCCAACTCTGATGTTTAGAGGGGCAGAACATAGCAACTTCTGTGACATGAACTATTTTTCTGCTCTATTTAGATGGGTAGGTGTTACAGGTAGTATTGATAGTCAGTTTATGAGCCAACATAAGAATCAAATTGTATATGATTTTTTTATTACTTCATTCTATCAGTCAGATTTTAACCCTGAAAAATATACCCAAGATGAGCGAATCATAAATTATAAGCACTTAAATTAACACTTACTTTTTTTCAAAATACTCTATACCATGTAGTCTAACTTTATGAGAAAATCATAAAAAAAAGTATAAGAGTATAAGGATTGGCTTTCTACGAAGCAGAAATAAAAGTTAAAATCTTTATTTTAGCCTTGACAGTGAAATTTATTTTTGTTGTCAAGGCTTTTTTATTGAATGTTTTCTTTTAGATAGAAATGAAACAACTTACTAAAGATATTTTTGCTTTGAAGAATGAAGAATAAAAAATAAAAAACTAAGGTCGTATTCCTATCAAAAGTATATCATCAGTTTGTTGGTTATTGCCTTTCCAATTAGTAATAAAATTATCCCAAAATAAAGGTTGTTCTTTGTTTGCTAGATTTTCATTTTGTAATAAGAGTTTTTTAAAGGTTTTTCTCATTACTTTCATGTTGTTTTCTCCTCCGAATTGGTCTTGTATTCCATCAGAAGAAAGATAAAATAGCGTATCTTTTTCTCTAAAAGGAACTTGATGAAGTGTAAATTTATTTTCTCCATAACTTCCACCAATGTAAATATTATCTCCTTTTATAGTTTCAAAACTATTATCTTTTACATAATAAAGAGGGTTTTTTGCACCCGAAAAGTAAAGCATTTCATTTGGTTTGTCTATTAATATCAGACAAGCATCTAAACCATCTTTATTTTTAGTTTCGTTTTGTTTGAGTGAAAAATAAATTTCTTTTCGTAGTTCGTCCAAAATTTCATTCGGCATTGTTTTATTCTTAACCAAAACCGTTTCATTCAGAATTTGATAACTAATCAAAGACATAAAAGCCCCTGGAACGCCGTGTCCTGTACAATCAAAAGCACCTATCAAATGTCTATCATTCTCTAAAGGCAAGTACCAATAAAAATCTCCACTCACAACATCACGAGGACGAAAAAAGACAAAAAAATCAGAAAAAGTAGATTGAATTTTATCTATATTTGGAAGTATAGCCTCTTGAATATTGTTTGCGTATCGAATGCTATCTGTAACTTTATTATGTTGTATTTGTAAGTCAGAAAAAACAGTTTTTAGAGATTCATTTGTTGTATCTAATTTTTCTATAAGCTGTCCCATTTCTTCATTTTTTTCACTCAACTCTTGCGTTCGATGGGTTACTTTTTGCTCTAGTTCTGTATTTTTTTGCTCTATTAGTTTCTGAACTTCTAAAATCTGATTCTTTTCTAATTGCTCTTTTTCTAGTTCTTTTTCAGCAATTTGTTTTTTGATAAGATTAAAACGAGCAGCCAACGTAAAAGAAAAAAGTAACATCTGAATTACTATTGCGCCATTGAGAAAGTATATTTGAATTGTGCTAGTCTTATTGTCTAAGTAAATGTTGAAAACTATAAATACAAAAGATACAAGTATGAGTATGATATTGGTAGCCAAAAATTCTCTTGCTCCTAGTGCCTTTTGACGAACCTTCTGAACAGAAAAGATAAAAATACAAATGAAAAGGATTCCTGTAAAAATATCTGCTACACCGAGTGGAATAATAGAGCTATTGTAGAAACGACTTATAGAAGATGAAAGAAGAAAAGTAACTACAACCATTAAATTCAAAAGAAGAATTTTGCTCCAAGTATTCTTATAACTCATTCTAAAATAAGCAAGGCAAAATAGTATATAAGAAACGATAGTCAGGCACATCGAAATATTTGAAAACAAAACTATTTGTTCAATAGTAAGATATAATTCTTTAAAAACACTTGAGGCAGTAAGAAACCGTACTCCTAAAAAGCACAAAAACAAACTATAAAAAAGATAACTCCAGCTCTTTGTACTAATTGCCAAGAATAAATTATAGAAAAATAAAGCAAAGACAGCTCCCAAAACGAGCATAGAAACAATAGTATTAGTCAAAAAATCTTCTTCAAAGACTTTTTTACTTATGACAGAAATACGTAATTCTTTAGAACTCTGAAAATAAAATTGAGCTGGTATTTTTATATAAATCCGATGAGTTAAAGCCTTAGAAATAGGAGGAAAAGAAATTTTGTATTTAGAATAAATATAATCAGAAGAGGTGTACTTACTCCAAGTATTGTTAGTATCTTTTAGATACAAAACGCCATTTTTTCTAGGTTCAATAGTGATTAACCATTTTTCAGAATCTTCTATTTTTATATCAGCATAAGTCCATATATATTTAGTATTCTTTGTTAGATATAAGGAATCTGAAAAATCTTTGTTTGTAATATCCTCAATGCTCAAGTTATCATTTTCGACTGTATAATAATTCAGAAAAGGTGTTATGTGAAAATTATTTTCTGTACTGTCTATAACTACAGATTCTTTTGCTAAAATAGTAGTAGATAAAAGCGCAAACAGCAAAACAAAAAGAAACCTTTTTTGAGATAACAAAGTAGATATAGACAAATAGTTCATTTAAATAGACATAGATTCTGAATTAGGAATAACTCTAGTTTGAAACTACTTATTTTATAATTAACGACAAAATATAGTCTTCAATTTTATGATATACTATGAGTATTGATTGTTGTTGTTTTGAAAGAGAAGAAGTTTATTGTCAATATTTTTTAATGAGAAAGGATTAAATTTAAACAATTTTTCAAAAATAGCATTTCCCTACCATTTTCGTTACCTTTGAAATTTTGTGTTTTATAATATTATTTCAAAATTATCAAAAGAACGTTTTTTAATGGATTTACATTGGATAGATATTAGTATTTTTATTGTTTATTTTATTGCGCTGTTGGCTATCGGTTTTTATTTTTATCGTACTAACAAATCAGACGAAGATTATTATGTTGGTGGGCGTGGACTTTCAGCAGGGCATATCGGACTTTCCGTAGTAGCGACAGATGTAGGAGGAGGTTTTTCGATTGGATTGGGAGGACTGGGTTTTTCGATTGGAATTGCAGGAAGTTGGATGTTATTTACAGGTCTTTTAGGAGCGTGGCTAAGTGCCGTTTATCTGATTCCTAAAGTATATCCGATTGCAAAAAAGAAAAAACTGCTTAGTTTTCCCCAAGCTGTTGAACATTATTATACAAGAGATGTAGCACTAGCAGCAGGTATTATTTCACTCATTGGTTATGTGGGCTTTTCTAGTAGTCAGATTTTGGCTGGTGCAAAACTGGCTTCAGCTACCTTTCCGACGGCTATTACTTTAGAACAAGCCGTTTGGGCAATGGGCGTAGTGGCTGTTCTTTATACTGTTTTTGGAGGAATAAAAGCTGTAATTTATACTGATACGGTACAATGGATTATTTTACTTACAGGTCTTGTCGGAATTGGTCTTCCGATGGGTTATTATTTTGTAGGTGGAATGGAAGGAATAAAAGAAAGTCTTCCATCTGAAATGCTCTCATTAGGAAATATTACCGTTTCTCAAGTCATAAATTGGTTTATTACGATTGTACCAATTTGGTTTGTTGGAATGACACTTTATCAACGAATTTATGCAGCAAAAGACGAAAAAACGGCAATTCGTGCGTGGCGTATTGCAGGAGTTTTTGAATATCCATTTATGGCTTTTATGGGAGTTTTATTGGGAATGTTTGCCAAAGTTGCTTATTTGCAAGGGGCTTTTGCAGAGGCTGGTTTTACGGTGGCGACGGCTACTACAAATCCATTAGATGCTGAAATGGGTTTACCTCTTTTACTTCGTACTATGCTTCCTGTTGGCTTAATGGGTCTGATGCTTTCGGCTTATTTTTCTGCAATTATGTCGACGGCTGATAGTTGTTTGATGGCTGCTTCTGGAAACCTAATGACTGATATTATTGGTCGTTTCAAAAAGAAAATGGCAAGTAATTTAATTCTATCTCAAATCCTAACTTTCGTTATTGGTGCTTTTGCGATTGTACTTGCTTTGCATATGCAAAACGTTTTGGAACTGATGCTTTATTCGTATGCTTTTATGGTTTCGGGTTTGTTTGTACCTGTTTTGGCAATGCTTTTTATCAAAAACCCAAGTCCTGCTGCTGCTTTGGTCGCAATGATTGGAGGAGGAACGACTACACTAATTTTGATTTTGATGCAAAAACTAAATGGTTTAAAGTTGCCTTACGAGTTAGATGCAAATCTTTTTGGGATAAGTGTTTCTATTATGCTTTTTGCAATCGTTCATGTTTCGGTTTCTAAGAAATAGAAAAAATATTGATGATTTTGTATGAGGAAGAAAAGGTTGTTTTTGTTGCCGATATTGCTTCGTTATTTCAAATTTTAAAAGAAAAATAATAGTTTGATGCAACGTATCAGTAACTTTTTACATCTAATAAGTAACAGAAGCATCATTTTTGAGTTAAAATAAGTAGAGGATTATGAGTTTTGGCTTAAATCTTAACTTTGAGAGAACTTCAATAAAAGTAAATAAAACCAACAATTAGTAAATTAATAAATCAAAAATACATTCAAATTATACCTATATCATTATGAAAAATAAAATAAAAAACACAAGCAAAAATCAAACAAGGTCGCACCCAATTATTGGTTCTATTATCGGTTCGCCTCCTTCTTTCCATTCTATCATTGGAGTTTTGGTAGCTTTCTTTATCTTTTCAGCAAACTCTTTTGCACAAGATGTAGATTATGATGATGTGTATGGTTCGAAGAAAAACCGTGTCGCCTTATCAAATAAAAAAGCTAAAGCAGAAGCATTAGCGCAACAACGTGCCGATGAAGCTCGTGCAAGGGCAGAAGCAGAATATGCACAACAAGCCGAAATTAGAGCAAAATTAGATGCTCAAGAAGCACAAGCAAATCAGTTTACACCAACTTACACGCCTTATCAACAACAAAATTGTAACGGCTGTCAGCAGTTTAATCAATTCAGTAACCCATGTGGAGTAAATCCATGTGGTAACGTAGTGGTTACAAATCCGTGTGGTTATTCAAACCCATGTGGTTTTGGTGGAAATAACTGGAATAGAGGTTGGAACTCTGGCTGGTCAGTAGGTTGGAATTCTCGTTTTGGCTGGAATTCTGGTTGGTCTGTAGGTTATGGAAACAGATGGAATACGTGGAACGACCCTTACTGGAACAGAGGATGGAATAGAGGTTGGGGAAATGGCTATTATGGCTATGGAAATTCTTGGAATAATGGTTGGAGAAATAACAACTGGAATAATAATGTATGGAACTCGTGTGATAGAATTTATAGAGGAGACACTCGCAGCCAAAATATAACAGCAGCACGTCAGCGTAGAGGAGGAAATGTTATCATTCCTACAAGAACAGGTAGTAATACAAATAATAACAATACTCGCACCACAGGAGGAACAACAAACAACAACAACAACCGTTTTTCTAATACTAGAAACAGCAATAACGGAAACTATAATAACTCTAACCAAAGAGGAAATAGCAATAATACTAGAACTAACACTCGTAGTAATACAAATTCAAATCGTAGAAGTAATACAGGAACAAGTACAAGAAAAAGTTCAAATACTCGTTCGAATAATAGAAGTGGAAGTTCTACTCGTAGCTCTAGTGGAAGCCGTTCTAAATCTAGTGGTGGGAGCCGTGGAGGAGGAAGCAGCCGTTCACGCAGAGGTGGAGGAGGAAAGTAACCTTCTTATTGATTAGTACATAAAAAAAAGGCTTTTTACAGCAATGTAGAAAGCCTTTTTTTGTTTTAAAAATCATTCTGTTTCTTTCTTTCGAACTACTATTTCAGCCAGACAACGAAAACCCAACCAAGCCTTTGGAGCATCATATTTTTGAACTCTATCAGCAGCACACTCTTCTAAGGTATGAACAAAACTTCCTCCTTTGGCAATACCTTTTGTAGCAGTCATTTCGGCTACGTTTCCGAAGATATTGTAGATACCAAAATGTCTTGTTGGTTTGTAAAGATATATCCAGTTAGTTATCAAATTATCAAAACTTCCATAGCCTTTCCAAGAAGAAGCAAATCCACCATCGAAATAAGGCTTTTTATATTCTGTTTTATAATTAAACATTCTCTTATAACTGGTATCACTTTCAAAATAATTTTTCATATCCAACTTTACTCTTTCAATAGAATAAGTGGAATCTGCATATTTTTTTGCTGAACGATAAATCTTTCGTTTTTCTTTTTCTGTATATCTTCTTCTTGTAGAGTATCCTCCAAGTTGATAATTGAGGTCATCTTTTATTGCTGCATATTCCCACTCTTTTTCTGTTGGAAGCCTGTAGTGTACAATTACTTCATAGTCTTTGTTTTTATTTTCTTTTTTCCAGCCATCATTTACCATATTCGCTCTCCAAATACAATACCCTTGTGCTTGTTGATAACTAATTCCAACGACAGGGTGGTTTTTAAATCTTGGGTAACGAGGATAATGATCGACATATGGGTTAAAATAAACAGAATCAAAAATAACCGTATTAGATAAGTTCTCTAAATAACAGTTTTTAGAAGAATCTTTATTGAGATAATATAGATACTCTACCCAATGAACATTCGATATCTCTGTCTCATCCATAAATATTGCTGTATCTATTTCAATTCCATTTGGAGGAGTTACTTTTGAATAAACTTTAGCAATCTTCTTTTTATCTTTTTTTGTTAAATTTTCTTGAGATTCTTTTAGCTTATCAAAACGTTTTTGATGATATTCTATGGCTGCTATTCTGTTTAAAGAATCTTGTATTCTCTCTTTTTCTTCTCTTTCTATTTTCTCTAGAATTGGTTTTGGTAGAATATAGATTTTTTGGAAAAGTGTTTCAACAGAGTCCTTAACTGGGTTGTTGTATTGTATTATAAAATACTCATCTTTCCAAACGATATAAGAAATCGGATAGGCATAGCTTTCATCATTCTTTATATTATTATAAGTATGTGTCTTTATAGGTTGTCTTCCTCTAGCTAATGTAATTACAATATAATCGTCTTTATCATTTGAATCTAAATCCTCAAAAACAAAATTTACTTTCTTAGGAATTCCATTTGGATAAATAGTATCTGTTTCAGACTGTAAGTTAGAAGGCTTAATAAAAACAGTCAAAACACTATCTTCAAAAGAATGCGAAACTACTTGAGAATAAGAAACAAAAGGCAAAAACAAAAAGACTATGAGAAAGATATTTTTCATTGAATAAAAAGTAGAACTAAAAGATAGGAATATAGAAAAACTAAATAACTAAATATTGATTTTCTAACGTGGCTTAATCTATTTTAGTTTACAATGAAAAGGAAAGGAGTAAATAAATTGCACTTATTAAAGAATAAAATTAGATAGGCAGTTTTGCAACGAATTTGAGTATTCGAAAGAGCATAAGTAGTGCAAGATGTAGTTTGAAAGGCAATAATACAAGTTATTTTTGACAAACCTATTGTTTTCTGAAAAAAAAATCCGTATTTTTGTAAAACGTTTTGAATTACAGTAAACAAATTTTCAAATATTTTCAATAAAATAAATTTAGTAATTTCTTTTATAAAAATACTTAATGAATAATAAGTAATAAGCTTAGTTTCATAATTCGAAGCAAAAAAATTAAAGAATATTTTACCAAACTTTTTATACTATGTCGGAGAGCCTACGCATACTTTATGTAACGAGCGAGATTACACCATTTTTGAATAAGTTAGGAGTTGGAGATTATGTACGTCCGTTGCCAGAAGCAATGCAGAACAAAGATATCGAAATCCGTATTATCGTACCACGTTGGGGAGTTATCAATGAGCGTAAAAATCGCCTTCACGAAGTAGTCAGACTTTCTGGAATCAATATTACAGTTGGAGAAGAAGACAAACCACTTACTATCAAAGTAGCTTCTATTCCACAAGCCAAAATGCAGGTGTACTTTATCGATAATGAAGATTATTTCCACCGTAAGAAGTTATATAAAGACAAAGCAGAAAATCTTTTTGAAGATAATGACGAACGTGCTATCTTCTTCTGTAAAGGTGTTGCCGAAACAGTGAAAAAACTAGGTTGGGCACCTGATATTGTGCATTGTAACGATTGGTTTACGGGTCTCTTGCCTTTATACCTCCGTACAACATATCAAAATGAACCTCTTTTTAAAGAATCAAAAATTGTTTCTTCGGTGTATGATAATCTTTTTGAGCAAAATTTTGATGCCTCTACCATTGCAGACAAAGTAGCCTTAGATGATATTACAGAAGAAATGTTAGCTTCTCTTGTTGCAAACCCAACTCCACAAGGATTTATGGAAATGGGTGCAAAATATTCTGATTGTGTAGTAAATGCACAGGAATCTGGCAAAACAAATGATATTATTGCAGCTTCTTCATCAGAAAATGTAAGTACAATTGTAGGAGATAAAGAAGCAATTTGTGATGGATATTTCGAAATCTATAAGACACTTTTAGGCGATAAAATGACAGAGTTAGTTGAAGAAGAAAAAACAGCCTAAGAAATATTAAGAGAATATTAAGAAAATACTCTAAAGCAATATATTTTTTATAAAAAACAGACAGAATAAGCTTATTCTGTCTGTTTTTTGTTTGCATATCACTTTCTGATTCTCAAAATAGCTAAATACTTCAATATATCTATATAATTTGTACTTTTGCAAAAGCATTTCAAAAAAGGTTTTGTAAAGTCTTTTTTGCAACAAAACAAGGCAGTTACTTCGTACTGCTTTCATCTAGCTTCAAAAACCACTAAAACAGTTGTCATAAATTTAATTTAATGAAAAAGAATAATTTTTTATCTCGTCTCTTGATACTATCCTCAAAAAAAACTCCTTTTATTCAATCTTCTTTCTACGGTATATTATCGCTTTTTTTCTTTATGACTCTAAGTAGTTGTGAAGATGAGCCAGAACCTATCGATATAGGAGAAGAGCAACTCATAAATACCTATTTTACAGATACAGTAACCGTAAACGTTAAGGTTTTTCAACTTGATAGCGTTAATACAACAGGAAGGGTTGGAAACTCTCGTCTTTTAATAGGCTCTTTAGCTGATGAATATGTAGGTAGATATTCAGCACAAGGCTTTGCAAATATCGGACTTACTACACTTACAGAAGAGCTGCAAAATGACGCAGGAGAAACAGCTATCTATGATTCATTAGTAGGCTTTTTTCAAACGGATTACGTCTATGGAGATACATTAGCCCAAAACACAGTAGAGCTTTATGAAGTATCAGAGCTTTTTGAAGACAAAAGCTATTATCAGTTTGACGTGCTAGAAACCTCAACTTCATCTTTAGGAAGTGCCACTTATCCAAATGATTTGGACAGCAATAAAGTATTGCGAGTTTCTCTTTCAGAAACATTTGGAAGAAGATTATTTGATTATGGAGTAGAAAATAAGTTTGAGAATGATTCTTTATTTAGAGTTTTCTCAAGAGGAATTGCTCTTAGAACTGCTTCTCCAAATACATCTATCATAGGCATCAATCCATTTGCACCTGCAACGAACTTGACTTTATATTTTCATTATCCAAGTGATACTGTTTCATCTTCTTATGACTTTGATATGCCTGTTAGTTTTTCTAATGTAGAAAGTGATTTGTCTAACTCTGCTTTATCTCCTCTGACTACGGATAATTTTGTTCTTTCTGAAAGCACAAATAATCTTGCTGCCATACAATCGGGAACAGGAATTGGTGTAAAATTAGAATTTCCATATTTAAGTGATTTAGTAAATAGTCAGAGTGTAGTTATTCAGCGTGTTGAGTTAGTTATTCCTACGTTAGAAGAAGCAATGAGTGCTAATTTTAGAGCTCCAAATCAGCTTTTGTTTGCATACGGAGATGGAGATGGTTTTTTCTATACATCAACAGGAACAATTCAGTTTTTACAATCAGAAACGGCAAATACGGGAGCTTCAATTGCTTATTCTGTACAAGGAAAGTCATATAGCTATGCAACGATAACAAGTTATATTAATCAATTAGCAAGAGGAGGAATTCCTGAAAGTGATGGTTTGATTATACAACCTTCTGAAAATAATATTAGTGTGAATAGATTTATTTTTCCTACTCAAAAAAACACAAACAACCTTCCTGCTATTCGTTTACGTATGTATTATAGTATTGCAGAATAAAAGGTAAATTGAAATTTGAAAACTTATTTTTTTATAAACTGTTTTTCAAATCAAAAAAGAATTAAAATTATTCTGTAATTTGCTAGTATTAATTTATTGATACTAAAGAGTTTGCATTACTAAAACTCATTAAATTATTAAAAAATACGTCATTAAAAATACGAATTTATGTGTGGAATTGTAGGTTATATCGGACAGCGTGAAGCGTATCCCATTCTTATAAAAGGACTTAAAAGACTAGAATATCGTGGATATGATAGTTCTGGGGTAGCTTTAATGGATTCTGGTATCAATATTTATAAAAAACAAGGTAAAGTAGCTGAATTAGAGAGCTTTGCAGAAAACAAAAATAAAGAGGGAAAAGTAGGTATTGGGCATACTCGTTGGGCAACTCATGGAGAACCTAATGACATAAATGCACACCCTCATTATTCAGGTTCTAGTCGTTTGGCTATTATCCATAACGGAATTATTGAAAATTATTCTGTCTTAAAACAAGATTTAATCAATAAAGGACATACTTTTAAATCGGATACAGATTCAGAAGTTTTTATTCATTTTATTGAAGAAATTCAAGACCAACACAAATGTAGCTTAGAAGAAGCTGTTCGTTTGGCACTCCATAAAGTAGTGGGAGCATATGCCATTATTATTATGTCGGAAGATAGTCCTCATCAGCTTATTGCAGCAAGAAAAGGAAGTCCATTAGTAATCGGAATTGGAAAAGAACACGACGAGTTTTTTATTGCTTCTGATGCTACTCCAATTATTGAATATACAAAAGAAGTAGTTTATTTGAATGATGGCGAAATTGCACTTCTGACAAATGACTCACTTACTATCCGAAATATTGAAGACGTTCCGACTACTCCTTATATTCATACTTTGGATATGGAATTGGAATCTATCGAAAAAGGAGGTTATGATTATTTTATGCTCAAAGAAATTTTTGAGCAACCAAAATCTATTCGTGATGCTCTTCGTGGACGACTTATTGCAGCTAATGGACACGTAAATTTGGGAGGAATTCATAAGTATTTAGACAACCTTGTTAGTGCAAAACGCATTGTTATTGTAGCTTGTGGAACATCATGGCACGCAGGTTTGGTAGCCGAATATATCATTGAAGAGTTTGCACGTATTCCTGTTGAGGTAGAATATGCTTCTGAATTTCGTTATAGAAATCCAATTATTGAAGAAGGCGATGTAATGATTGCTATATCTCAATCTGGAGAAACTGCCGATACACTTGCAGCTATTGAATTAGCTAAAAGTAGAGGTGCAATTATTTTTGGAGTTTGTAATGTAGTAGGTTCGTCTATTGCACGAGCAACACATGAAGGCGCATACATACATGCAGGACCTGAAATTGGTGTGGCAAGTACAAAAGCATTTACAGGACAAGTAACCGTTTTGACTTTATTAGGATTGATGTTGGCAAAAGAAAGAAAAACCCTTTCAGAAAATCAGCTAAAAGACCTTTTACGTCAATTAGAACGCATTCCTCAAAAAGTAGAACAGGCACTAAAACTAAATACTCAAATAGAAAAAATAGCAAAAGACTTTGTTAATGCTCGTAATTTCTTATATTTAGGACGTGGATATAATTTCCCTGTTGCTTTAGAAGGAGCTTTAAAATTGAAAGAAATATCCTACATACACGCAGAAGGTTATCCTGCTGCTGAAATGAAACACGGTCCTATTGCGCTTATAGATGAAGAAATGCCTGTTGTAGTTATTGCAACTCGTGATAATTCATATGATAAAATTTTATCAAATATTGAAGAAGTAAAAGCAAGGCGAGGAAAAGTAATTGCTGTCGTAACGGAAGGCGATGCAGCTATTCCTAAAAAGGTAGATTATGTGATTGAAGTTCCAAGTACGCACGATGCTTTTATGCCTTTGGTCTCAGTTATTCCTCTTCAGCTTTTATCATATCATGTTGCTCTTATGCGTGGTTGTAATGTCGACCAGCCTAGAAATTTGGCTAAATCTGTTACGGTAGAATAAATAATAAATTTAGAAATCAGATTTTAAAAATTAGAATGAAATAAAATTCAAAGCCAAAAACTCTTTCATTATTTAATAGTGGAAGAGTTTTTTGTATCTAAAATAAATTTTAGATACGCTGGTCTTCAATTCATTCTCTGTGTTCTCTGTAACTCTGTGTTTAAAAATTGTATTTATTCGCATTTCCTTCTAAATTCTTAAATCTAAATTCTAAATTTATTTCCTTTGGCAAGTAAATTGAAAATAGAATAGATAGTTACATCAAAAAACAATGCAATTATGAAAAAAATAATTTTATTTGTAGGATTTATATTTATAGGACTTTTTAGTTTGCCTAAAAACTCTTTTGCTCAATGTGATGAATTCAAAAAATGGATTCCAGAATGGAAACAACAAAAATATAATTCAGCTAATTCTGCACAATCTGCTAATTATTTGAATAAAGAAGAAAAACAATTTTATTATTTTCTCAATTTGATGCGCCTTAATCCACCACTTTTTGCAGAAACTTTTTTAGATAAATGTACAGACTGGAATAAAGCAAACTCACTAGGATATGTTGTGATGTTTGGAAAAGATATAGAGAAACTATCAAACGAACTTAAAAGAATACGTCCTCTTTCTATCATTTCTCCGATGAGAGAAGAATGTATTTTGGCTAATTGCTACAACAAAAATGAAGAATGTAAAAACTTTCAAGTAAGTGGAACGTCCTCTTCTATGTATTATGAAAATACAGGAATGAGACTTTTGATGTCAATTCTGAAATCTCAATCTAATAATCAAGCAAAACAGATTTTACTTTCTAATAAAACTGGTTTTTTCGGAATTTCTATTCTCCCAACACTCAAAAAAGGAGAAACTTCAGCTCGTCTCACAAAATTTGATAGAAAAGTATTAGAAATCAAAGAAAATCAAAGTGGCGATGAAATTATAGAAAACTACACAGAAAATGTAACTGAATCAAATGAAACTTTAGATATTATACCCTATGAAAAAGAATTTCAGCAAGTAGTACCAGAATGGAAAAGTTCAAAGTATAATATTGCCTATACAGCTCAAAACACAGATTATCTGACAGAAAATGAAAAATTAGTTTATTATTATCTCAATTTGGCTCGTCTAAATCCTCCACTTTTTGCAGAAACATTTATACGTAAATATACAAAATGGAACTCTCATGAAGATTTGAGTTTGTCGGATTACTACACAGGGTCGCTCTACAAAACCTTGAAAAATATGCAGCCTGTGGGTGTTCTTTACCCTCAAAAAGACTTGTTTGTTAGTGCGAGATGCCACGCTGTTTCATCAGGAAAAAAAGGATATGTCGGACACGAACGACTATCAAACTCAGGTTGTAAAGCTAAATTCGCTGGTGAGTGTTGTTCTTATGGTCAGTTTGATGCCCTTGAAATTGTGATGCAATTACTCATCGATTCGGGTGTACCAAGTTTAGGACACAGAAAAATTTGCCTTAGTGGAAGCTACAAAACATTAGGAGTTTCGGTTCAACCTCACAAGACCTATCGATTTAATAGCGTTTTGGATTTTGGTAGATAGACTAAAATGTAATATTGTCCTATTTTTATCTTAGCTGTGTGAAAGCGTTTTATGAAAGTAAAAAAAACATGATACTATAAATAGTGGCATGTTTGTATAGTTGTACTTATTGTTATTTAGAAAGATTAGCTAAAAGAGCTTTATTAAGTCTATAAGTACCTTAGTTAAGACTTTTTTGTCAAAAATAATTGACTCAATGCTATTTAAAGCTTATTTACAGAAATAAGATATTGTATTGAATAAAATATCAACCCCCACAGCCCAACAAACGATTGTAACGTTCTCTAGCTTCTGCTCTCAAGTCTTCTTGTTCTTCATCTGAGAGTTCTTTGATTTTCTCTTTTGAATTTTCAATATGTTTTGTGTCTTTATTAGTAGAGTTTTCTGTATCTAAACTTTCTGCTTTTTTTGTCTCTTGCTTTTTCATATTTGCAAATGTTTTGAGTTACTTTTTAAATTGATTTACGATTAATTCGACAGATTTGTTCTAAAACAAGAAATTACGCTCTATTATTATCCTGCCTTTTATCATACAACCGATAGCTTGGCGAAGCCAAATCATATAAATCACTTGCCAATCAGTTACAAAATTCATTTACTGCAATTTCTGCCAAATATCTTCATAATCTTGTGGTTTTTCTATGATAGAATAAATTTTTTCTGCTACAAATTCAGGACTAGCAAGTTGATTATTATTTTTTAATTCCTTGAAGTATTCTACACTTGAAAACTCGTTTTCTGTTGTTTTTCTAATTTCTCCTTGCATATTTGTATCCACTACACCTACCGAAATATTGAAAATCTGAGTATTTTGGTTCAGTATTTTTTCTTCTTCTTTTACTACTTCTGCAAAAAGATTCAGACCTGCTTTCGAAGCACAGTAAGCACTCCACCCATCAATCGGACGCTTTCCAGCACCAGAAGAAACATTAATAATTACTTTTTCTATGTTTCCAAAAGTTTGATTATCAAAAGTATGCAAAAACTCATTCATCAAAACAAAAGGAGCAATCGTATTGATATTTATTGTCTTGACAATATCTTGACTAGGAATTTTGCCTACATGCCCTACTTGTCCTAAAGTTCCTGCATTATTTATCAAAACAACTTTATCAATTTTATTTTTTATTCGCTTTTCTAAATCTATCTTTCCAAAAAAACCAATTAGTTCATCTATTTCTGATAAATCAAATGTATGATGTTTGTAATTTCCGTGATGAATAGCTTGGTTACGAGAAACTCCTTCTACCAAAACGTTATTTTCAGTTGATAAAATATGATTTGTAAGTGCATAACCGATTCCACTGCTTGTGCCTGTGATAAAATAAAGGGTCGTCATTATATATTTGTTTTGCTAGATTATGTAGAATAAAAAAAGTAATTCCATTTAGTAGAATTACTTTAAAGACTTTTTGTTTTACTAATTACAAAAAGGAATTTTCTTATATCATAATGTGATTAAAAGTTTCTTTCAATACCGTTTCCATATTTTCTAGCTCAACCATATTAGGACCATCAGAAAGAGCATTATTAGGGTTGGGGTGCGTTTCCATAAAAAATCCTTTTACTCCCATCGCAGCTGCTGCCTTTGAGAAATAAGGAATATATTCTCTATTTCCTCCAGTTGTTCCGTTGTTGGCACTTGGCTTTTGAACCGAATGCGTTACGTCCATCACAACAGGATAACCCATTTCTTTCATATCAATAATATTTCTAAAATCAACAACAAGATTATGATTTCCAAAACTTGTTCCACGCTCTGTAAGCATAATTTGTTTGTTTCCTGTGCTTTCTACTTTCTTTGCAGGATAAACCATATCTCTACCTGTCAGAAATTGCGCTTTTTTGATATTTACAATTTTTCCAGTTTCTCCTGATTTTAATAATAAATCAGTTTGGCGACACAAAAAAGCAGGGATTTGGAGAATATCAACCACTTCGGCTGCTATTTCAGCTTGATAGGCTTCATGAATATCAGTTGTAATCGGAATTTGATATTTATTTTTGATTTTGGCTAAGGCTTCTAATCCTTTTTCTAGTCCAGGCCCTCGGAAAGATTCCATCGAAGTACGGTTAGCTTTATCAAAAGAGGCTTTAAAAATATAAAGAAAGCCCATTTTTTTAGAAAGTTCGACCATGTGTTCGGCTACTTCGAAGAGCAACTCTTCATTTTCGATTACACAAGGACCAGCAATAAGGAAAGTTTCTTTTTGTAGGCGTTCGTAGAGTGTCATAGTTTTGTGTTTTTGGAGAAGGTTCAATAAGTACAAAAGTACAAAAAATAAAAATTGCCTATTCAAAAACTTTAGCTTGAGGTTGTTTGAAATAAAAGTTTATACCTATTTGCTTTTTATTCAATTGAGAAACTAATCAGCAAAAATAATATCCAAGTCCATTGTCAAATCTGGTAAATAGACAGAAGTAATGTGTTCATTTTCTACAAAAGTCTTCTGATAAACATACTTTTCTATTCCTTTTACATTTTCTAAAAAAAACTGCTGAATTGTCTTTTCTGTCGGACGAACAAGCCAATACTCCTGTACTCCGTTTTCTTCATAGAGTTCGAACTTATCCTTTACATCTCGTTTTGCGTTGCTAGACAAGATTTCAATAATCAGATTGGGCGAACCTTTACAGCCTCTGTCATCTAGCTTTTCCAAATCACAAATGATAGACAAATCTGGCTGCACGACTGTGTAAATTTCCTTGTCTGTCTTTCCTTCTAACTGCTTTTCAGTAAGTGATGGATTTTTTAGAAGGCGAACATCAAAAGGAGCAGGATATACTTTACAGCCACGCTGGTTTTCTTGTAAATAATTGAAAAGCAGACCACTAAAGCGTAAGGAAAGTTCTTGATGCATCCTATTTGGAGCAGACATTGGAAATATTTTTCCTTTTATAAGTTCTACAAACTCATCAAATTTCCATGTCAGATAATCTGCGTAAGAGTATGTTTTATCAAAATCTAACTGGTCTAGTGAAGTTATCATAATTTTTTGATTATCTTTTCTCTATAAACGCAGCTTTTGAACTAATGGTTTTGGAGAGGTTATGTAGTGCCACAGAACACTGTTTTGTTCTTTTATTAGTTTGCCAAGTTATTTATCTTCTTTAAAAAAGGTATAATATCCTCTTTAATACCTGCTATGAACCAAGGAACTAAAAGAAATGCAAAGAATAAATAAACAGGTATTAGAATAAATGGCGAAACATATTTATAGGGTACTGCTTTTTTAGGGTTTTTGCTAAAATGAGATATTAAAATAGTGTCTCCTTTTTGATAATATCCATAAGAAGCAGTATCAAAGTGAAAATATTTCTTATACGTATGTCCTTTATATTCGTAAGAAGCTCTTAAAGATTGTCTATAATATCTATCTCCATGCATTACAACTGCTTTGCTAACAGTAGTATCATAAACGATAGACCTCGTAGGGTCAAACTCCTGTAGTAAAAACACACCAGCTATTAAAGATAAAATAGGTATAATTAATCTAAATATTTTGTTGAGAACTTCCATTTTGATTTCTGTAATTGATTTTCTTTTGTAAAACTGGATATAAAAAAATAGATTCAAACATCTATGCTTGAATCTATTTTTCAAGCTTACACCAAAGGCATTAGCCATTTTTCCAAATTCTCCTTCTGCTCATTGGTAGCATCTTCTTTTACTTTCAGTTTAATATTTGGATAGCCATTTTCATCGTATTTTGTAGTAATGGTGTGTAATTGACTATCTCTAAAAAACGAAATTTCTAATTCTAGTTTTTCTTCTTTTGCAGCTTTTTTCAAAATTGCATTTGGATTGTTTGCATCCAATTTATATGAATTAATTGCTACAATTTCATCTTGAACCGTCAGACATTTAGCTACTTCGCTATCTGGAGAATAACCAACCACAACGTAAGCATTATTCTGAAAAATAGTTTTTAATCCTAATCTTCGCTCTATTTCGTTTTCATTTGGAACAAATGTTTTCTCAATTCCGACATATTCAAAGGCTTCTTTTAGATATTCATTTAAAGCATTGGGCGAATAAATACTCTTTTCAAAGTAATTTTTTGTGTCATCTTTAAAAGCATCTCCTGCCACAGCATCGACGACATTATGATAATCTTCTAAGGAATAGCCTTTTTTCCTTTTACCAAAATCTTCCCATAGTTTTATCATTACATCATCTAAAGATTTCTCATTATTACTAGATTGCCTAATTTTCATATCCAAAATAAATGCAGCCATTGCTCCCTCTACATAAATCGATGATTTTCGGTTCGGAATGCCGAGTTCATAACCATCAAGCCACAAATCATACGACGAATCAGCCACAGAAAGATTGAGCCTTCCATTGTTGTGAAAATGTCTTTTTAATAATACTTCCAATTCTTTCAAATAATATTCTTGTGTCCAAACGCCACTTCTACACAAAATATAATCTCCATAATACGTCGTCAATCCTTCAGCTACAAAACCAGTTTTGAAATAGGTTTCCTTAGACAAATCATACGGCATAAGTTCTTTCGGACGAATACGCATAATGTTCCAAAAATGAAAAAGCTCGTGCGAACTAATCCCCAAAAAGTCATTATAACGAGCCGTTCCGTCCATGTCATAATCAGCTCCCAACGTAATGACGGTAGAATGACAATGTTCTACACCGTGATATTTTGAATACGGCAAAATCTGAAACATAAAATGATAATCCGTACTTGGAAAATCCTTAAAAAGAGCGACTTGGTCTTTTGTGAATTTTTGAAATTCTTCTGTTGCCTTTTCAAAATCAATTTTCCAATCGCCTTGAATCCAAATATGAAAATTAGCATCTGAGTTTTCTACTTTGTAGCTTTTATGTTGAAGCGTATCAGAGGCAATCAGAGGAGAATCGACTAGCTCAAAAAAATCTGTCGCAACTAAATAATCCTTATCTTTTCCTGCCGTTTTTTCGGTTTTTTGTTCTAATGCACAAGCTACTTTATAACGAGAAGGCATTTCTACATGAACTCTATACATTGAATCTGGACGGTTTTTGACTTCCAAACAACAACAAATAAAGTTCAAATAAATTTGTTTTTCGTCCACATAACACCCTCCTGCATCCATTTGGTTGGCATAATACGTATAACGAACTTTTACAGTCTGTGCGCCTTTTGTTTTTATTCTCCAATTATCTTTGGTAGCTTTTGCAAATTCTAAGGGATTTTCATTTTCATCGAAAACCTCAAATTTTGCTATATTTTTAGCGAAATTTTGTAGTGTATAACGCCCCGGTCGCCACGCAGGAAGTTGAAGGGAAAGTTCTTTTTCCATAATATCATCGACGTGATTTATGGTAAGTTCGATATTGATAAAATGATGATGCGCTTGTGTGTATGAAATTTTATAATCTAACATGTGAAAAGAATAGAGTAAATTTGAAAAAAATAAAGTGAATTCGTTTCCTTAGAAACGAATTTCAGACGATTCCTCAGAATCGTGATATGTATAAAAATTACGATTTTGAGAAATCGTTTCGTTCAGTTCTGAGGAACTGAACACACAAAATGATAATTTAATGAAAATTCTACTAATACAAACAGCTTTTATAGGCGATGTCATTTTAGCAACTTCGCTGATAGAGTCTATTCGGAAAAAATATCCTTCTGCAAAAATTGATTTTTTATTGCGAAAAGGAAATGAAAATTTACTTCAAAAACACCCTTTCTTGAATGATGTTTTGATTTGGGACAAAAAAAATAAATATAAAAGTCTTTTTGAGTTGATGAAAAAAGTCAGAAAAACTTCTTATGATTCTGTTCTGAATCTACAACGCTTCGGAGCAACAGGACTTTTGACAGCTTTCTCAAATTCAAAAATAAAAGCTGGGTTTAAGAAAAACCCTTTTTCGTGGGCATTTACACACAAATATGAGCATATAATTACAACAAATGAAAATTCGCCTCACGAAATAGAACGGAATAGCAAAGTATTAGAAAGTATAAATATAAATGATATTTCGAAGCCAAAGTTATATCCTTCTGATGCTGATAAAGAAAAAATAAAAGAGTTTATTCAAAAGGATTTTATTTGTATTGCGCCCACTTCGGTCTGGTTTACCAAACAATTTCCTTTGCATAAATGGTATGAGTTTATTGCACAACTATTATTTGAAGAAGAAAATAACATACAACTTCCTCAAAACTTTACGATTTATTTGTTGGGTGCACCATCAGATTCGGAAAATTGTCAGAAAATAGTGGAAGGGATAGAATTAAATCAAATTAATTTAAAATTCAAAGTAAAAAGTAAAATTATAAATCTAGCAGGGAAATTATCATTGATGCAATCAGCAGCTTTGATGGAACATGCAAAACTGGTTTTGGCAAACGATTCTGCGCCTTTGCATTTGGCTTCTTCTGTCAATGCACCTGTTTGTGCTGTTTTTTGTTCGACTGTTCCTGTTTTTGGGTTTACACCTCTATCTTCAACATCATTTATTATCGAAACTGAACAAAAATTGGAGTGTCGTCCGTGTGGTTTGCACGGTTTTAAATCTTGTCCGAAAGGTCATTTTAAGTGTGCAGAGAGCATCAAAACAGAACAGATTTTGGAAATTGTAAACAGTATTTTGTAAAAGAGACAACTCTTTCTGCTGAATCAAAAAAATGCAATAAGATAAGCTTACCTTCTTGCTTTATTCTCAAAATTCATCTTATTTTTATAGAATTGATTTCCAAAAATAATACTACCAAATCCAAAAAAAATGAGAATAAAAGGTAGAAAGTAAATACTAACAAGTGTGTTGATTTGTTCGCTATGTTCTCTACTTGGGACATAGAGAATTTCTACTTTCTCATTGATTTCAAATCTAGGTTCGTAATTGGCGATGGGGTCTTTAAACTGCACTATTTTTCCGTCTTGATTCGTATATTCCAAAATAGATTGATATTCTTTTTTCCCAGAGCTTGGCTCTATATCATAATCAACAACAGTTGCTGTGGCTTTTATAGAGTCTGATTTATCATTTTCCACGGCAAGTAGAACAAGGACACCAAATAAAAGTGAGAAGATGCCCACGATAATCATAATAATTCCTGCTATTTTATTTTTGTTTTCTTTGGTCATAGAGAGATAACTCAAGCTGTTTTATATAAAAGAAGAGTAGGTTTTATCTTTAAACTTTGATTCCTATCAGACTAATATCATCTACTTGTGCGCTTTCTTGTTGATGCTCTCTCAATGACATAAGTAGGTCTGTTCTCTGTTTCTCCATTAACTTTGTAGCATTGTTTTCTATTATTTTACGAAGATTCAGAGAACCAATCTTCTTACGTTCTGGGTTGGGTTGGTCTGCAAAACCGTCTGTTGTGAGATAGATTAAAGAACCTTTTTTCAAAATAACTTCATTGTTAGTAAACGGAACAGGATTATTTCTCATTCTTCCCCCAATCGAACGACGGTCGCCTTTTATAGTTTTTAATTTTGGAGTTGATTCTATTTTTTCAATAAAATACAAAGGTCGTTTTGCGCCTGAAAAAGTAATTTTGAATGTATTTTCATCTGCCTCTTCTTCTAGGCAAAAAAGAGCGATGTCCATTCCATCATCATTTGATGTTTGGTCTTGCTTCAAAACAGCACGTGTATTTTTATCCAAAAGCTCCAAAATTTTGGCAGGTTCTCTTACTTGTTGTGTCTGTACAATCTCATCTAAAAGAGTTTTGCCAATAACAGACATAAAACCACCTGGAACGCCATGTCCTGTACAGTCAATGATAGCTGCATAGGTTCTTGTTTGAATAATTCCATCAACTTCTGTATCTATTTTAGTAACCCAATAAAAATCACCTGAAACCATAGAAAGTGGCTTGAAAATTACGAAGTGAGAACTAAAAAGCGAATTCATAAAATCTCTTTCTGGTAGCATCGCTTGTTGAATAGTAAGAGCATAACGAATAGAATCCGTAATATTTCTATTGTTGGTTTCTATTGTTTTATAGGCTCTTGCATTATCCAAGGCAATAGAAGTATAGGCAGCCAAAGACCGTAAAATAGTGATATGCTGATTAGAATAGGCATCTTTTTGAAAACTCTGAACGGTCAGGATTCCGATAGCATGTTGTTCTACACTCAATGGAAAATAAGCTGCTGATTCTGGCATTTTGCCAAGTTCCATTTCTATTCCCTTACTTGCCTGTTCGTTGGTATAATTTTTATTTTCTTTCTCAAAATCTTGAATAATAATTTCTTTTTGACCTTCATAACAAAGAACAGATAGGCGTTTTTTATCTCTCAATGACTTTGTATGAAATGGAAAGTAGGTTTCTCCTTCCACAAAAAATGGAAACTCTAAACGCTGTGATTCTTCATTAAAAACACCAATACCGAACCTGTCAACAGGCATAAGTCCACTTACATTTTGATAAACAGTTTCTATCATTTGGCGCATGTCTAAGGTAGAGGTAATTTTTTGTCCTACCTCACTCAAGATGTTTACATTGTCATAAGCTACTTTAAGTTCCTCTGATTGTTTTTCTAAAAGCGAATTTTGATTAGCCAATTGCTTAGTCTGGCTTTCTAGTTCCCATGTTTTTTCGGCTAGTTCATTTGTTCGTTCTTCTACTTGATATTCCAAACGACGCTTTTGTTCCTGAATTTGATAAGTTCTAACATTATATCCTCCTATTGTAACAGCCAAAAAAAGAAATATAGAAAGCGTAATAAACCACCACGTTCGCCAAAAAGGAGGAGTTACGATAATATTCATTTCAATTCCTGTGTCATTCCAAATTCCATCACTATTCGAACCCTTCACTTTTAATGTATAATTGCCTGAAGCAAGATTGGTATAAGTAACAAAATTACGACTAGTAGAATGCCACTCTTTATCAAATCCTTCTAAGTAATATGAATATTTTGTTTTCTGAGGAGCAATAAAATCTAAAACTGAAAACTCAATCGAAAAAACATTTGCATCATAAGGTAATTCAATTTCATTTGTGTAAGGAATCGCTTTTTCCAAGTACGAATCTTTATCAGAGGGAGAAATAGCTTTATTAAAAAGTGAAAATTGTGTGAAGACGAGCTTAGGAACATCTACATTATAACTCAAACTATCAGGGTTGAAGCGATTAAAACCATTTATTCCACCAAAATAAATAAAACCCTGTCTTTCTTCTCCAGTAACTTTATCAATTATTCTTTCTTGAAAAGCCGAACCTGAAATAAATTCGTTGCTCTGTAATCCATCTGAAATATCATAGGAACGAATCGTTTTTGCATAAGGGTCAAACTCTGCTACTCCTTGACTTGTACTTACCCAAATACGATTTTGCAAATCACAGACTACTGCATGAACAATATTGTTTGGCAAACCATCCTTTTCTGTAAAAGCTGTAAAATCACCTTTTTTGACATCAAACTTGTTAAGCCCATTTGCTGTTCCTATCCAAATATTTCCATCATCATCTTCTGTTATAGACAAAATTTCATCATTACTAATGCTATTTGGGTTTTCAATTTGGTGCATATAGCGTACAAATTTTTCGCTTTTTGGCATGTTGTCGTATAGGTTTAGTCCGTCTTCTGTTCCTATCCAAAGGTTGCCAATTCTGTCTTCAAAAATTACACGAACATAATCATTGCTCAAGCTAAAATCATCATAGGTTTCTGTTTTGAAAAGTTCTGTTTCTCCAGAAGGTAATATTTTGAGAAGTCCTTGTTGGTATAAACCTATCCAATAATTATTTTTGGTGTCTTGATAAATAGCTTTTATAGATATTTTTTTTGGGTTGATTAGCTCTTCGTTATACACTTCAACTTTTTTGAAAGTTTGTGTTTTGTCATCAAAAAGTTCTAAACCTTCCGAAGTTCCGACCCAAATTTGATTTTGCCTATCTTGATATACCACAGAGACTTTATCACTTGCAATAGTAGTTTCATCTTTTTCTCTATGTTGGTAGGTCTTGAAGATTCTTTCTTTTTTATTTTCAGGCGTCAAGATAGCAACCCCAGCACTTGCTGTTCCTATCCAAAGGTTATCATTCTGCGTTTTGAAAATACTTGTAATTCGGCTATCTGGAAGACTTTTAGGTTTGTCAGTTTCTTCTCTAAAATGAGCAAATTTGTTTTTGATAGCATTAAATTTATTCACACCTTCTGCAAGTGTTCCTATCCAAATACTGTTTTGGTTGTCTTTAAAAATACTTGTAATATGATTATTACTAAGCGAGTAACGCAAAGAAGGATTAGAGACAAGTGCTTTTATTTGATTTGTTGAAGTATTAATAATCAAAACACCATCTTCTTGTGTACCTACAAAAATTTCATCTTCAAAACTTTGAAAAGTAGTAACTATTTTGCTAGAAAAAAGGTTTTTTGTTGTTGGCTTTCCTGTTCTGTCAATAGTTCTTTGTTCATTAGCTTCCAAAACTGTGAATATCTCTGTATCTAAATCTAAAATATTAATTCCTCCATCACGAGTAGCAATCCAAAGCTTGTTACTCAAATTACTATTTTTAGAGTTTTGCTTTTTCAGTATCTCTAAACCAATGATTTGTTCGCTACTTGGTGCGCTTGAACTGCTTCCATAAATACTTGGTCTGAAATGAACAAATTTATTTTCATTTTCTTCAAAACGGTCTAACCCTCCTTCTGCTGTCGCTATCCAAAGGCGTTGTTGATTATCTTCTATAATATCTGTAATATGATTTTGAGCTAATGAGTTTTGATTACGTTCATCGTTTCTGTAATGGTCAAATGTTTTGGCTGTTGGATTAAAAAGATTCAGACCACCGATAGAAGTTCCTACCCAAAGTCTATTTTTAGAGTCTTTTAAAATTGAAGTAACTATCCCTGCACTCAAACTGAGGGGGTTTTGTGGGTTGTGAGTAAAGACTTCAAATTGTTCGCTAATGGTATTGAGTTTAGCTAGTCCACCGTCTTGAGTTCCTATCCAAATAAAATTATCTTCGGTTTGTAATAGAAAAGTAATATGATTATCAGGGATTGAATTTTTATTTTTTTCGTTTTTATAGGTCTTGAAATGACTAGCATCATATTGATTAAGTCCATTTTGAGTTCCTATCCAAATAAAACCCAAATTATCCTGCAACATACATGTAACCGTATTTTGAGATAGTCCTTCTTGGGAGGTAATTTTGTCAAAACGCCAATCTAACACAGCCTCTTGTGCATAAATAGAAACCGTATTCTGAAAGATAAGGAAACTAAAAAAACAGACTACACGAAAAAGGAATGATAAGTTATTTTTGATAGAAAATTGAGGTAAATGCGACATAAATTTTTTGAGTGCCTTTTATGAAATCCTCATTGACAGCTACATTTGAGTTTTAATAGGGATTTGTTTTATTCTATGTTTGTTCTATTTAGGAAAGATAAAAAAAAACTAGCATATTACAATAGAAATTTAGATGAACAAGTTAGAATATTCTATCATTTTTTATAAAAAAATAAACCTACCAAATTCAAAAAAATCTGATAGGTTTGTTATTTCTTGTAACAAAGAATATTATACTGCTTTATTTTTATACCAATATGAATCTGTATTTACAGTAGCATTGAGTTCATGTAGTAGAAAGTATAAGCCAAAATAAGTTCTATTCAAATAAAGTGAATGCTGCGAACCTCTCGCTTGTTTAGAGTTTCGTAGTTCTGGCATTTTGGAAAGGCGTTCTCCAAATTCATTCAAATCATTAAAGTATTTTTTGTCTCCAAAATAAAAAGTTTTATCATGGAAAGGCTTCATAGAAAGCGATAATAATTCTTTAAAAACACCTTTAAAAAAAGCTCTTTGTTGTGGCGTATCATCGTCCATCAAAAAACCCAACCCTTCAAAAGCAGTTTCTAATTGAGCATCATCTTCCAAAATGTTTTTTTCCATTATACTAAAATGCTGTAAATAATATTCTTCTGGAATTACTTTTACTGCACCAAAATCAATAAAACCAACTCTTCCGTCTTCTTTCATCAAGAAATTACCAGGGTGTGGGTCTGCATGTACTTCTTTTAAGACATGCATTTGATAATCATAAAAATCCCAAAGCGTTTGAGCAGCTTTATTTTTTATTTCTTGAGAAGGATTAGTAGCCAAAAATTCCTTCAAGTGCATTCCTTCCAAAAAATCCATTGTCAAGATTCTTTCTGATGAATATTCTGGATAATATTCTGGAAAAATAGCATTTGAAACGGCTTCTTGAGTCAGTTTTGCTAGTTTTTGTGAGCGTTCTAATTCTAAGTTATAATTCGTTTCAGATTTTAGCATATCGCCTACTTCCTTCATATAAATCTCCAAATCACGCTCACTAAGACCCAAAAGCTGCATAGCAAATGGTTTGACCATTCTCAAATCTGAATCTATACTTTCTGCCACCCCTGGATATTGAATCTTGACGGCAAAAGTTTTGTCTCCTATTTTTGCTTTATGAACTTGCCCAATAGAAGCTGCATTTATCGCATCTTTAGTAAAGTCATCAAAAATATCACTCGGACTTTTACCCAAATACTGCTTGAATGTCTTTACTACTAATGGAAACGACAAAGGAGGCGCAGTATATTGAGCCATTTTAAATTTTTCACTATATGCACTTGGTAGCATTCCTTCACTCATAGACATCATTTGGGCTACCTTCAAAGCACTTCCTTTTAACTCACTTAATGTTTCATAGACATCACTTGCATTTGCATCGTCTAATTCTTGACGGTCAAGACTCGGGTTTATTGTTTTTTTGGCATAGTGCTTTACATAATTTGCACCTAGTTTTACGCCTGTTTTGGCAAATTTTGCTGCTCGTTGTACTTTACTAGTGGGTATATTATCTTGTGATTTACGTTCCATAAGGTTTTATATAAAAATATGTTATTTCTTCTAATTCTGTTTAATAAAATGTTTGCTATCAATTCACTAACGGTTGATTAAAAGCAATAGTTTTGAAATTTATATACAATTCACTTTTTTATTTTAGACATGGTCATTTAGTCTTTTTTATAAATAAAGAGGTTTCCTTCCTAACAATTTGGTTTGAAAATTAGTATCTTTCAAAAAATAATTCATTTATTCTAACAAAAAATATACTTCATCATGAAAGGAATAGAATTTATAAGAGAAGATGGAAAAACAGTAAAAGCAGTTATTGATTTGCGAGTTCATAAAGCTCTTTTTGATGAAATTTTTGCTCGTTATCAAGCCGAAAAATCAGCTAATCCAAATTCTAATATTCATACACATTCAGATACAAACATTGCTACTAACGTATCAGGTTCGCACCAAGCTATCGCACAAAAAGCCATCGAAGAAGCAAGAACTTATTTAGGTACAAAACATGTAATGGGAGGAGTTTCTAGAAATGGATTGGACTGTTCTGGACTAACTTATTTGGCTTTCAAAGAAGCTGGAGTGGAACTTTCAAGAGATTCTCGTTCACAGGCTGTAGGTGGTGTAGATATTTCTATCGATAATGTAGAAGCTGGAGATTTGGTGTTTTTTGCGACAGGAAGCGACCCAAACCGTATTAGCCACGTCGGAATTATTACCAAGACTGGAAATAGCAGAGACGATTTAGAATTTATCCATACTTCTACGTCAAGAGGAGTAGTCGAAGAGCCTTTATTTCAGTATGATTATTGGCAAAAAGCCTATCGCCATGCTAGACGTGTGATTAGTCCTTTGGCTTAAATAAATTTAGAAATTAGATTTTAGAAGTAATGAATTATTGATAACTGGTAAGTGAATACTACTAATGATTTACCGTTTTCGCCTACCTTTTCAATATTTAGTTTTTGACACAAATAAGTACGATAAAATACCCCTGTCCTAGACTCGGTGTTTTGGCAAATTTAGCAACTCGTTGAATTTTACTTGTAGGTATGTTATCTTGTGATTTGCATTCCATAAGGGTTTTTACAGGCAAAACACTTTTTATCTATTCTAACGATTATTATTTTGATTTAGAGCATACATAACTAAATTGTATTTACGTTAAAAAGGTAGATAGTTGTGATGGTTGTTGTAGAAATACAAATACACGGCTACAAGCTGAATACATATTGCTCACTCGGCAAAGCCAAGCGAGAGCCTTTTTATATCTTGTGAGGGACAGCAGGGGGGGAATATAAAAGCAATATATGATGTAGCTAAGATAGGCTCAACAGCTACAAATACTACAAGAGTACTAGGAGGTACATCTTTAGTACTTAATCAATATGCTCTTTACTCTATAGGTACTACTTATAATAACATAGACGATGGAAAACAACAAACAACAGAAGAAACAAACGATGGGCAATAAAATTGTAACGATTTGCTCTATACTTTTTACAATACTTTTAATTGCACAATATGTTGTGAGATTTATAAATGGAAATGAAAAAAATCGTCCTTGGGATACATCTACAAAACAGGAGTTTATGAATAAGTGTACAGTGCGATTTCCAAACCATGAGACAGATAGCCTAATGGTAGAAGAAATATGTCAATGTTGTCTTGATAAATTAATTGAGAACAAACATTCATATTATGAATATATATATTATATGTCTTCAGAGGAAGAGAGCGTGTATTTAGATCCTTGTATTGATACTATAAATGAAAAATATCAGTTGGGAAAAGGTCGTTAACCCCCCAGTTGGGAGTAGTGTTCCAAAAGGAAAATAAAAAATAAAGTGTTAAGCGTAGTCTGCGACTACGATTTATCAGTTTGGCAAATCTTCAGATTTGCGAGTGTGGGTATTTTTGTATTTACTTGACTACATAAATCTGAAGATTTATATAACTGATAGGTCTTAGTTGCAAAATAAGCCCAACAGAGGAGGATTTACTTTTTTTTAAGTCATGCGAAATTAACTGATTACTGTTTACCAATTACGGCTAACTGATTTTTTTTCCTAACTTTGCACCATTAGCTAAACAAGACAAAAACACTCAAAATCAATAAAGATAACTATGCGTTATTACAACCACATCATCGATACAGTAGGCAATACGCCACTTGTAAAACTCAACAGCGTAAACAAAGGAATAAAAGGAACAATCTTAGTAAAAGTAGAGTACCTAAACCCAGGTAACTCTATGAAAGACCGTATTGGTCTGAAAATGATTGAAGATGCCGAAAAAGCAGGACTTCTCAAACCTGGGGGAACTGTCATTGAAGGAACATCTGGAAATACAGGAATGGGATTGGCTCTGACTGCCATTGCTAGAGGTTACAAATGTATTTTTACAGTTTCAGATAAGCAATCTCAAGAAAAAATTGATATTCTTCGTGCTTTAGGTGCAGAAGTTATCGTTTGTCCTACTAATGTTACACCAGATGACCCTCGTTCTTATTATTCGGTGGCACAGCGCAAAAATAAAGAAATAGAAAACTCATTTTATCCAAATCAGTACGATAACAAATCCAATCAACAAGCACATTACGAAACTACTGCGCCAGAAATTTGGAAAGATACAGATGGTAAAATTACGCATTATGTGGCAGGTGTAGGTACAGGTGGTTCTATGTGTGGAACATCAAGATACCTGAAAGAGCAAAATCCTGATATTGTTACTGTGGGAGTAGATTCTTATGGTTCTATTTTCAAAAAACTAAAGGATACAGGCATTTTTGATGAGAAAGAAGTTTATCCATATCTTACAGAAGGAATTGGAGAAGATATTTTGCCAGAAAATGTAGAAATGGATTTGATAGACCATTTTGTAAAAGTTACTGATAAAGATAGTGCAATCATGACAAGAAGAATGGCTCGTGAGGAAGGACTTTTTATTGGTTGGTCGTGTGGTGCTGCTGTTTTTGGAGCATTAGAATATGCAAAAGAAAACTTGAAAGAAGATGATGTAATGGTTGTTATTTTGCCAGACCACGGAACTCGTTATTTGGGCAAAATCTATAATGACAACTGGATGAAAGACCATGGATTCTTAGAAAGAGAATATGCAACAGCTGGAGATATTATCCAAAGTAAAAACGGACAATCTAAACTTTTGGTGATTGACGAAGATATGAAAGTAGGGGAAGCTGTCAGAATGATGAGTAAAGAAGGAATTTCTCAGCTTCCTGTTAGTGATAACAAAAAAGAAAATATTGTGGGAAGCCTTGTAGATTCAAAAACACTTTCAAAACTTATTGACAACCCATCTTTGAAAGATATGCCTGTAAAAGATATTATGGATAGTCCATTCACATTTGTGGCAATGAACAATACAGTAGATGTTCTTTCTTCGCTTATCAACAAAGACAATCCAGCACTTTTGGTAAGAGATGAAAAACAAGATGTTCATATTATCACTCAACAAGATTTATTGATGGCATTAGCTAAATAATATAATCTCTTGTTGATTCCAATCAAAAAGCCGTAATTCTATAACTTTAGAATTACGGCTTTTTTATAAAAAAGAATCAAAATACATAGACAGCTTCATTCAAATTATTGAGCAGTACAATAGTTTTGTTGAATGTAAAGGTGTCAAAAACTGTTATGTGTAATAAAAGTTAAACAAAAGTTGCTTGTTTGGAAAACAATTTGTCTTGAAATAGATTATTAGACTTACCTACAAAAAGTAAGATAGACTATACAAATTTGATATTACCCTCTTTTATTAGGTTTGATAGCACTCTTTGCTTCTACTCTTAACACACACAGTAGAACATTTTTTTAACTTTCAATCTCATTTTTTAGACTCGTTTATTATATTATGATTCCTATTTCTTTCGAAAAAATAGCCTCTTTAAAACCTCTTTTTGAAGACCCAAAAAGTAGTGAGCAACAACTACTAAAAAAATATGCTGATAGTCGCTCTCGTTTTGTTTCTGTTAATGGTTCTTTAGTTCATTATAGAGAAGAAGGAACTGGTGAACCTTTGGTTTTAATCCATGGAGCTTTTTCATCTCTTCATACATTCGAAGATTGGACTAAGCCCCTTTCTGAAAATTATAGAGTTATTTCATTAGATTTACCTGGTTTTGGACTGACAGGAGCAATGTCAGAAGATGACTACTGCTTGGAAAATTATATGACCTATTTAGAAATATTTTTAGACAGGTTAGATATAAAAAAATGTGCTATTGCTGGTAACTCATTAGGAGGTTGGATTGCTTGGGAATATGCATTAAGGCATCAAGAACAAATAGAGAAATTGGTACTTATCTCAGCAGCAGGTTTTGTAGATGATGGAAGTATTCCTACTCCTTTTAAACTTGCCAAACTTCCTGTCTTTGGTAAAGTATTTAAATATGCACTTCAGAAGCCTATTTTTGAAAAATTTGTAAGAGAAGTATATTGTGATCAGTCAGTAGTTTGTGAAGAAACAATCAATCGTTATTTTGATTTTTTTACTCGTGATTGTAATATGAAAGCATTTTTTAATATCATAAATCAAGAATTACATGATAATACAGAAAAATTGAGAAATCTTTATACTCCAACTCTGATTATTTGGGGTAAAGAAGATGCTTGGTTGCCTGCCCAAAATGCTCGTCGTTTTAGTGAATTATTACCAAATAATAGAATGCTCATCTATGAAGGAGTAGGACATATTCCTATGGAAGAAGCTCCCAAAAAGACAGTTAAAGTAGTTTCCGAATTTTTGTTAGAAGATTTTTAAATCTAAAAATACATTTTTGAGAGTATTTTGACTTCCTTAAAGATTCGATAAATCCATTACTTTTCTGATTTTTCAGAACAGTAATGGATTTTTTTTGTAGTTTTGCACATTTGAAAGTCAGTAAATCGTAATCATTATATCATCTACTCAAAAGAACTAGAGAACGAATTATGGAAAATCAGAAAAAAGCAGTTTTACTCCTCGCAGATGGAACAAGATATGAAGGTATCGCTATCGGAAAAATAGGCACAACAGGTGGCGAAATTTGTTTTAATACAGGAATGACAGGCTACCAAGAAATTTATACCGACCCTTCTTATTTTGGACAAATTGTAATAAATACTAGTTCGCACATCGGTAATTATGGAACAATAGACGCTGAAAATGAGTCTGCAGACGTTAAAATAAACGGTCTTGTAGTTCGTAATTTTTCGGATATTCATTCAAGAAATTTAGCTGATGATTCTCTTCAAAACTACCTTGAAAAAGCAGGTATTTCAGGGATTGCAGAGGTTGATACTCGCTCTTTAGTTCGTCATATTCGTAATAAAGGTGCAATGAATGCCATTATTTCTTCAGAAGATTTATCAGAGGAAGAATTACAAAAACGCCTTGCAGAAGTTCCTGATATGAACGGCTTAGAACTCTCTTCTAAGGTTACGACAAAAGAAACTTATACCGTTGGCGATGAAAATTCAGAAATACGAGTAGCTGTTTTAGATTTGGGAATCAAAACAAATATTTTGAGAAGTTTGGCGCAACGAGGCGTATTTTGTAAAGTGTTTCCTGCCAAAACTTCTGTAAAAGAATTATTAGAGTTTAATCCAACAGGCTTTTTCCTTTCTAATGGACCTGGTGATCCTGCTGCAATGGATTACGCTGTCAAGACAACAAAAGAACTTTTAGAGTTAAATAAACCAATTTTTGGAATCTGTCTAGGACATCAAATTTTGGCTCTTGCTGGTGGACTTTCTACTTACAAAATGTTCAACGGACATAGAGGACTTAATCACCCAGTTAAGAATTTAGAATTAGGAAACTGCGAAATAACTTCTCAAAATCACGGTTTTGGTGTCGATAGAGAATTTTTAAATACACAGAATGAAGTCGTAGAAACACATAAAAACTTAAATGATAAAAGTGTTGCAGGAATTCGCTTTAAAAACAAAAAGGCTTTTTCGGTACAATATCACCCAGAGTCTTCTCCTGGCCCTCACGATTCTCGTTATCTTTTTGACCAGTTTGTAGAGATGATGCAGAAGGAAAAAGTAATGGCTTAGTTAATGCTAATTCACCTGTTACAACTGATTAGCGAGTGATTTGGATGATATTTATGATAAAATTAAGATGAATACAAACTGAGATAATAATTGCTATTTTTTGCTGTATTATCCTGTAATACTGTACCCTACTAGTTTTATTAAACACAGAGTTACAGAGAACGCAGAGAATAAAAATACATTTTTTAAGAATAAATTATTTTGAAATTAAATTATTCAAATAGTATTTTGTATTATCTGTATTTTAAAATCCTACCAATCCTTAACCAATCATACACTACAAAAAATGGTAAGGTACAGTAATCCTGTAATTATCATACTAATCATAAAAAATCACTTGCCAATCACATATAAGTTATTAAGAAAAAAGTCAAAGAAATTTCCTCAAAGGTTATGGTATGGTACTACAAATTTTTATCTTTGTAGTCATACAAAAAATAAAAATTTATCATTTAATATAGATACGATATGAAGTTTATTGTTTCATCGGCTGCGCTGCTCAAACAACTCAATTCGCTCAAAGGACTTGTTCCTAGCAACCCTGTTATTCCGATTTTAGAAAACTTTTTATTTGAGATTAGTGATGGTCTTTTGCGTGTAACGGCTTCCGATTTACAAAATGCAATGACTTTAGAAACGGCTGTTGAAACAGATGAAAAAGCAAATGTAGCTGTTCCTGCTCGTATGCTTTTGGATACGCTTCGCAATTTGCCAGAGCAACCAATCACTTTTACGATTGATACAGAATCTCACGGTATCGAAATTTTATCAGATAACGGTCGCTACACATTGGCTGGAGAAGATGCTGGTGATTTTCCTCGTCCTGCCGAGCCAAAAAATACGACAAACTTAATGTTTTCGTCTGATGTTATTTCAAGTGCTATTTCGTATGCTCTTTTTGCTGTTAGTTCGGACGAAATGAAACCAGCAATGAATGGTATTTTTGTTAATCTAACTGATGGAAAAACAAATTTTGTAGCTACAGATTCCCATCGTTTGGTGCGTTATAGCTACGAAGGAACAGAAGGAAATAGTAATTCTTCTATTATTATCCCAGGAAAAGCCTTTGAGCAACTCAAAAATGCCTTACCTTCTTCTCCACAAGAGATTCAATTAGAATTTAATGATACAAATGTCTTTTTTAGCTTTGCCAATATCAAAATGGTAAGTCGTTTGATTGATGAGCGTTTTCCAGATTATGAAAATGTAATTCCGACAAGCAACGATAAAAATCTAAATATTGACCGTTCACAATTATTGGGTTCTTTGAAGCGTATTTCTATTTATGCGAACAAAACATCTCAACAAATTCGTTTCAAATTAGAAAATAACAACTTACTTATTTCGGCAGAAGATGTTGATTTCTCAAATGAAGCAAAAGAAAACTTGCCTTGTGATTATGATGGCGATAACTTAGAAATTGGCTTTAATGGCAAGTTCTTGATGGAAATGCTTTCTAATCTGAATTGTGATACTGTTCATTTTGAGTTTTCAGAGCCAAACCGTGCTGCTTTGATGTACCCAAATGAAGCAGCAGAAAGTGAAAATATTTTGATGCTCGTAATGCCAGTTATGCTAAATAATTATTATTAATAGATTGATTATTTAGTTCTGAAATAACTTTTTCTCAAAAATCCTTTATAAATTAGATTTGTAAAGGATTTTTTTTGTTGAGTGAAAATTGAACCTTAACTTAAGGTATTGATAATCAATGTATTAATTCCGTAATCTGTAATCCGTAATTTTTAATTCTTCTTATGCTTTCTCCAGTTATTTTATTTGTGTATAAGCGTTCTAATCATACTAGGCAAGTTTTGGAAGCTTTGTCTGTCTGTGAAAATGTAGAAAAAACTCCTCTCATTATTTATTCTGATGGAGCAAAAATAAGTTCCTCTTCAAAAGATAGAGAAGAGATTGAACAGACTAGACAGGTTTTGAGAGAATTTAAAGAAAAAAAAGAACATCTTTTTTTAAGCATAGAAATCTATGAATCTGAATCAAATAAAGGATTAGCCAAATCGGTAAAAGAAGGAATTACGGAGCAAATCAATAAATACGGAAAAGTAATAGTTTTGGAAGATGACATTGTTCCACAAAAAGGCTTTTTGAATTATATGAATGAAGCCTTAGAAAAATATAAAAATGAAGATAAAGTATGGGGAATATCATCGTATGCGTACCCATTAGAAAATTCAACTAATGTAGAAGAAGATACTTTTTTCTTACCAATTAATTCTTCTTGGGGTTGGGCTACTTGGAAAACAACTTGGGATAAAATAGATTTTGATATAGAAAGTATTTTTCAAAAATTTAATCAAAACTCTATTACTCAGAAAGAACTTAACTTCGGAGATTATTATTACTACCAAATCTTGGAAGCACAGAAAAACAATCAAGTAGATTCTTGGGCTGGATTCTTGATGGCAACCATGTTTTTAGAAAAAGGTTGTTTTCTGTTCCCAAAATATTCTTTATCAAGAAATATAGGTTTTGATGCAACAGGAACACACTGTACAGAAGAAGATTTATTTTTCAGTAGTCCTGTAATTGATTCTATAAAGCTAAAAACGATTCCAATTACGGTTGAAAATGAAGGAAGAAAAGAAGTAGAAAAAACACTTAAAAAGCAGTTTGGCAAACCCTCCATTTTCAAAAGAATTCAGAATAAACTGAATCCAAAATCTCCTTATTTTATCTTAAAATAAAACTTGACTAACTATTTTTGCTTTATCAAGTTCTTCTATTCAAATGACTTCTTTCTATTCTATGATTTTCTATTTTTATGCTTAAAAGACCTTATCAATACATTCGCAAAACTTATTTAGCCCTTACTAACAGTATCATTTTTATACCTTCTTTGATGGCTATTTTTTCGATAGGACTTTCTGTATTTATGATGAGCTTTGAAGATTCAGAATTGAGTACAAAAATAAAAGAGAATTTAGATTTTGCCTTAGTAACAGGCGCTGATAATGCTCGGTTTGCACTTAATGCTTTTATTGGAGGAATTATTTCATTGATGGTTTTTAATTTTTCAATGGTAATGGTTGTCTTGAATCAAGCTGCGACAGCTTTTTCTCCTCGTGTAGTACCAGGAGTTTTGACAAATAAATCCTATCAAATTGTTTTGGGAACATATTTAGGAACAATTTTATACTGTCTCTTACTTATTGTCAATATTGGGAAAACTGAAGAGGGAATTTATATTCCACAATTAAGTATTTTTGTAGGAATGTGTTTTGGTGTTTTGTCTCTTGTTTTGTTTATCTATTTTATTCATTCTATTTCTCGTTCGGTACAGGTAGATAATATTATTTTGATGGTTTATAATAAGACCTTTAATGAATTGAAATCAAAAAAAGTAAGTAAGTATCAAGATTATCAGAGTGTTTTTAACAAAGTTTCGGACTGGCATACCATTATTAGTAATCAGAGTGGATATTTTAGAGAATGCAACAGAAAAAAGCTCGTTAAGTTGGCAAAAAAGTATGATATAGAGTTATTTGTTAATTTAGAAGAAGGTTCTTTTATGGTGATAGGAACGCCTTTATTGAAGGTAAATAAAGAAATTAGTCAAGAGAAAGTTGATGAAATTTTAGAAGAATTTGTTTTTTATGATAATGAATATATTCAAGATAATTATGTCTATGGAATAAAACAATTGAGCGAAATAGCCACAAAAGCATTAAGTCCAGGTATAAACGACCCAGAAACAGCCATTCGTACGATTAACTATATGACATTGATTTTTATAGAAAAAGCATTGCGTGAAGGAGTCTATTGTTATGCAGATAAAGAAGAAAAAATACGACTTTGGGAGGAAACTTATCCTCTTTACGACTTAATGTATCGATATATATCACCTATTTTGTACTATGGCAAGGCTGATGTAATGGTAATGGATAGGCTTTTTTCGATGGTAGAATTTTTACTTTCAGCCAAAAGAACTAAAGGCAAATTAGATATTGCAAAGATTAATGCACTCCTTTTAGAATTTCAATCTACAATTGAAGGAAACATAAAAGGAGAACAAAAAAACTATCTCAACAAAACCCTTGTACGTATCAATTTACTTTTAAGTCCAAGTGGTTTTCAAGTTCCTTTTTTTGAATAAAAGTATTTTAAGATAAGAGATTGATTATCTAATGCAATGAAGAAAGAATATACCACCAAAATAGAAAAGGAAAAACCCCTATTCCAAAAGATAAAAGTAGTGTAGGAATGAAAGACTGCTTTTTTATGATAAAATAAATACCAAAGCTCAGAGCTACAATAGCTAAAACTTCATTTGCCAAAAATAAAAGCCAATTTATTTGCTCTAAATAAAAACCTACTGGTATTCTTAAAAGTGTTGCAAGAAAAAATAAAACAAAAGGAATTACTAAAAGTAAAACCCAAGTAATTATCAAGATTTTATTTACAGAATTTGAAGACATTAATTATAAAACAGGTTATATTCTTATCACTAGAACTTTTACAATTCAAACTATTGACAGCCTCCTTATCAAAAGACTGTCAAAGTCTAAAAAGCAGAATTTATATTTTTACCATTTCCCATTTTCTCGTATTTTACTCCTCCCAAATTACTTTTCCGTCCAATCCTAAATAGGTGATTTTTCCAGCACGTTCTAAGCGAATAACATAACCTTGCACATACTGACGAGCCTCAAAAGAAGGTTGCAAAATCCATTTCCCATCTAAATCAGAATAGCCATAAACGCCACTCGTTACCAAAATTGTAGAAGTTGGCAAAACAGAAATAGCTTCATAACGAGTAGGCGAAACAAAACTTCCACTTTCATTTATCATTAGCCAGTAACCATCATCGACTTTTTCAAAACCTAAATCTACTATTGTCTCTCCATATTTAGTCTTGATTTTTCTGTTTGTCTTATGTTTTGATTGGTAATTTCGCATTGCTGTTGCTGAAAAGTTTAAACGAACTGTATCAGGGTTTTCAGTTGAGCGTCTTAAAAGTTGATATTTTTCTCCTGTCTTTACAAAAGCAATTCCGTTTCTAAAGGTTGTCAAGCTATCAAAATAAGAGTTGTAAAGTGGAGTTCCATCTTTTTTGAGATGAATAAAACCTCTTTCCGTTTGCAATCCAATAACCCCATTTTCAAAGCCATTTTTATAGTTACCTACTGCTTTTACGCTTCTATACGGCAGCCTTGAAATTCGTTTTCCTGTTTTATCTATCAAAAAGACTTCTCCAACAGCCATTCCTTCTCCAAAATCAGACCCAGAAGTATAAGCTGACTTGATAACTACTTCGCCTTTTTCATCGATATACGACCACTTTGTACCTGCTCTTGACAAATCTACTTTTGCCATATTATCCGAAAATGGAAAGGCTTTGTAATACTGAAAATCAATTACTTTTTTGCCGTTTTCATCTAAATAACCAAAAAGTTGTTTGTCTCTTGATTTATGATTTTGCTGAACGGCTATTTTTCCTTCTGATAAGATTCCGATTTCTAAATAATCCGTTTCTAAAATAGTATTTCCTTTATTGTCTATTATTCCATAAAGAAGTTGCTTCGGATTTTTTGGATTTTTTATTCCTACTTTTGCCCAAGAAGTCTTGCCTACTTTTCCAAATTCTTCAATAAAATCATAAGAAGGATTTACTAAAAAAGTTTCTGCGTTTGTATCTGTTTTGATTCCAAACTTGCCTCCTTGTTTTACAATGATTAAATTTTTATTTGGATTATCTTCTAAGAAATTTCCCTTTTTATCTAAATAAGAAACGACAGAAGAATCTAAGAATACTTCAATGAGAGCCTTTTTTGTATTCGGTTTCTGTAAATATTTGACAGACGAATAACGAATCGGAACGACTGTTTTGCCAAAAGGATTAATTACTCCCCATTTGTTGTTTTGTTTGACAAAAGAAAGCGTATCATTTCTATTATCCATTCCTATAAAATCGTATTCAAAAGGAATAATAGTGTTGTTGTGTCGGTCTATTGTTCCGTATTTTCGATTTCCTTTTTGAGCGACGGTTACAGCATCTTTTACATCATAAATTCCATAAAAATTATTGACCTTCGAAAACTCTAAAGGCAGAATTTGTTTTCCTTCGTGATTAATATAACCAATTAAATTATTTTTTTTGACTTCTGAAATACCTGTTTTTGAATAATAAACTTCTGAAAAATTGTTTTCAATATTATCATACAAAGGCTCAACAATAATTTTTCCTGTTTTGTCTGCATAACCAACTTTATTATTTTGTTCTATCAAAACAAGGTCTTGACTTTGAGCTGTATTGGTTTCAAAAATATTATCTTCAATGAAGCTGTACTTTTGTTCTAAAATCCAGTCGCCATTTGTTTTGATAATTCCGTTTTGTTTGTAATAGGCATTTTTAGTTCCATAGCCGTCTTCTTCAATGTAGCGACCAGAACTCACTTTTGCCATTCCATTTCTGATTTCATTTATAAAATCTGCTTTTATAGAAGGCTCTAAAATTATTTTAGGAGCATTGTTTTGTATGGATAGAAATCCCCACAAATTATTTTTTCTGATAATAGCTGTGTTTTCAGAAAATGTACTGATATACTGATATTCAAAAGGTAAAAGAGGTTTGTTTTGTGTGTTTACGATGCCCCACTTTCCATCTTTTCTAGCTCTGATGATTCCACTTTCTATACTCAATCGTTCATATTGTGGCTCAATAATTAGTTGCCCTTTATTATTCGTTACTCCTACTTTTTTATCTTTTACGATGAGTGCCATTCCGTTTTCAAAACTTCCTATGTAATCATATTCTGGAATGAGAAGCGTTTTGCCTTCCTTATCAATGAGTTTGAAATGTTCGCCAATCTTTACTTTCGCTGTTCCGTTTTCAAAAGGAAATATAAATGAATAGGTTGGAGGCAAAATAACTTGACCTTTTTCGTCCATCAATCCATATTTTCCACCTGCTTTTATTGGCAAACGATTTTCAGAAAAATAAGTCATTGAGTCAATCGTCTGTCCTGCAATTTCTGTAACTAACAGACCTGCCTTTGTAAGAATGGCATTTTCTTTTGTGCTATCTGCATACGCTCGTGCTACATCTGCCGTTCTGAAATCTTCTAATTGAGCATAAAAAAGTTTGTTTTGACTGATGAGTTTTCCGTTTTTGTGGTCAATCAGTGCAGCAGCCGAAAGACTTCCATTTACATTATTTCTTCCTAGCGTAAAACCTGCAATCGGCTCAACTGAAATGACATCAAAACCTTCTTTGAAAGCTGGTTCACGTTTTTTGTTGAGTAAGTGCCATTTTTTTGTGTTCGGATTCTGAAACCAACGATAATCTGTTGAAAGTCGATTGGCAAGTTGTGCCGTAAATACTTCTGGCTTATCTAGTTTAGCATAATTAGAAGATAAGGCTTGGAAAGAAGGAAAAACAGTTTCTTTCTTTTTTATAGTAAAATTATTGGCTGTACTAAATTCTAAAACCGTTATTTTTTCGTTTTGATAGGCAAAAACGATGGCTTCACCTTTCTTTTTTACAAAAATATCAATTCCTGTATAAATTGGATTCAAAATTAATTTTCCATCCTTATCAATAATTCCGTCGCCTTTTGGTGTCGTTACTTTTGTAAACGGAGAATATTCTGTAAAATCATAAACCAAATCAAAATTTTGTTTTAAAACGACTTTTCCATTTGTATCTAAAATTGACCATTTATTACTCTCATTTTTTCCTACGAAGAGAACGTTTTGAAGATTATAAATTTGAGAATAGGTAGGTTGTAAAATAAAGTTGGCTTTGTTGTCCATTACACCACATTTACTATCCTTACAAGCTGTAATTCGTATTTGTTTTTTATTCTTATTTATATCAATTTCCACCACTTCAAAAAATGAATATTCGGCTTCTGTGATTGCTTTTTTTGCTTTCAAATCAAATAATAACCAGTCTGCTGTTGGAGCTTTCAAAGCCAAATAATCCATCGAAAGTGCCACAATAGAAGCGTATTTTGGCTCAACAACTACATTTCCATCTGTATCAGCCACTCCCAACGGACGACCTGCCCCAAAACTAACATAACCATTCGGTAAAAGCGTGATATTGTAAAGCTGTTTTTGAGCTAAGGTTTCATCTTGGAGATTGGGTAAAAACTCTTCTTTTCTTTTTTTTGCAAGAATGACATTACTTTGAATTTTTATATTCGGACTACTCAAAAAATAAGCTGTATCAATACTTTCTATCAAGTTTTTTGCATTCGGACTTATCAAATCATATTTCTTTGTTTCATTTTTATAACCCAAAGCGTATGAATTTCGCATTCTCAAAACTCTATCAAAAACGGCTTCTGTCTTTCCTCCGTTTTTACTCAAAAAAGTATATTTGTTTTCTTGATTTGCTCCTTTGCTTTTATAAGCAATAAGAAGTGAATCAATTACCTTTATTTCAGTAGCATTTTCAGTAAATGATAACAGCTCTTTTCCATTTTCATCTGTTGCAATCCAGTTATCATTCTTTTTTAAAAGCAAATAATTAAACTCTCCTACTTCTACAAAATCATATTCAAGAGGAATGATTTTTTTTGAATTTTGGTCAATAATACCCCATTTTCCGTCTTTTTGGACAGGAAGGCGAGTGATTTCTTGAGCAAAAGAAGGAAAAAATAGAGTGAAAGATAAAATAAGTAGGAATAGAAAACGCATAGTTTGAAAGGGTTAAGTTGGTGTTTTTTTATTCTTTTATGAAAATGAAACGAGTGAATATACAATAAATTGCATAAAAAAAATATCAAAATATGTAGCTTACTCTTTAGAGTGAGTAAAATATACCGAAGACTTTAATCTTCAAAATAAGTGAAATTTGAAAATAGTGTGTTTTTTTGAGAAGGCTAAAGCCTACTTTACAAGCTGACACATACTACATTGTCTATGCTGTATTTTTTATACAAAAAGAATATATTTTATCTATATTTACAAAACAATAAAATACTATTCACTCATTTACTGATTACTGATAACTGAACATGTCTGTACAACTCATTCGCCATTATCAAAGAGAACTTAGCAAAGCAAAAGATTTGGGAGTTAGAAATGAAATGGGGCTAAAACGTCCGTTTTCAAATCTTTTGTATGCTTTATGTCAGACCAAAAATCTAACGTTGGTAGAAGAAATTAGTATTAAAAATGCTGAAGGCAAAACGATTCGTCCAGACGGAATTGTGAAAGGTGTAAATAGACTAGACTGGGGCTACTGGGAATCTAAAGACGAAGCAGACGACATAGAAGACGAAATAAAAAAGAAATTTGCCAAAGGTTATCCCAACGATAATATCATTTTTGAAGATACCAATCAAGCCATTTTATACCAAAATGGAAAACGTGTCGCTACGGCTGCTATGCAAGACGAAGGCAAGGATTTGTATTCACTTTTGCAGCAATTTGTCAGTTTTGAAAGACCTGAATATACGCTTTTCAGACAAGCCTTAGAAGATTTTAAAGTAGATATTCCTCCCATTATAAAGGAACTTCGTGCGCTGATGGACGAAGAAGCCAAGACAAATACTGATTTTGTAAAGGCAAGAAATAAATTTTTACAAATCTGTCAGGATAGTATTAATCCAGAGATTACTAAAAAAGATGTTCGTGAAATGCTCGTGCAGCATATTCTGACACAAGATATTTTCAATACCATTTTTGATGAAGCTGATTTTCATCGTTCCAATAATATTGCTTCCGAATTGGGAAATGTCTTGAAAACTTTTTTCACAAAGAATATCAAGAAGAATTTTTATCCCAAAATCCGAAATTATTATAGCACCATCAAAACCGTCGCTGCAAGAATAGAAGATGTTAGGGAAAAACAAACGTTTTTGAAGGTCATTTATGAAGATTTTTATAAAGCCTACAATCCGAAAGGAGCTGACCGTTTGGGAATTGTCTATACGCCTAACGAAATTGTACGTTTTATGATTGAGAGTACAGACCATCTTTTGTATGAGCATTTTGGAAAAGAACTTTTGAGCGAAGGCGTAGAAATTCTTGACCCAGCCACAGGAACAGGAACATTTATTACCGATTTGATAGATTATTTTCCTTCTTCGAAAAAGGAACAGATTAGACACAAATACCAAAACGAACTCCACGCCAACGAAGTCAGTATTTTGCCGTATTATATTGCCAATCTAAATATTGAATATGCCTACCAACAGAAAACAGGAGAGTACAAAGAATTTGAAAACCTTGTCTTTGTAGATACGCTAGATAATATGGGTTTTGGCTTTACAGGAAAACAAAATGAACTTTTTACAAGTCTTTCGGCTGAAAACCTAGAGCGTATCAAGAAACAAAACAGCAAAAAAATATCGGTCATTATTGGAAACCCTCCCTACAATGCCAACCAACAAAACGAAAACGACAACAATAAAAACAGAACCTATCCAGAAATAGACAAACGCATAAAAGCAACTTATATAAAGGAAAGTACGGCGCAGAAAACGAAAGTTTATGATATGTATTCTCGTTTTTATCGTTGGGCAATGGATAGGCTAGGAGAGGAAGGAATTATTGCTTTTGTTACTAATCGTAGTTTTATTGATAGCAGAACTTTTGATGGTTTCCGAAAATGTATTAAAGAGGAATTTGACCATGTTTATATTGTAGATACAAAATCAGATGTACGAGCAAATCCAAAAATTGCAGGAACGACACATAATGTGTTTGGTATTCAGACAGGTGTAGCCATCATGTTTTTGATAAGAAAAAAGTAAAAAGACTTTGATACTTATTTTCACTCGGTCAGACCTACGGTACAGACCGAATGAAAATAGAAGATAGAACAAAATATATTTTGCATTTTTGCCAAGTCTGTACCGTAGGTCTGACTTGGCAAAAATATCATTTCAAAATTTCATAAATAAAACTATTTATAAAAATGCACTTTGAATCTGAAACACTTTATCATATTTATAATCAAGGAAATAATCAAGAAACTATTTTTTTAGAAAAAGCTGATTACGTCGTTTTTTTATATAAAATCAAAGAAAGGATAGCTCCCTTTTGTCAGATTATAAATTATTGCTTAATGCCAAATCATTATCATTTTATAATAAATGCAACTGAAGAATCAAGTGAATTAATAAAATTAGGAGGAATAAATATCAATAAACTAACCAATGGTTTTAGATTACTCAATAGTTTGTATGCCAACCAATTTAATGAAAAGTACAAGCGTTCAGGCTCTCTATTTCGTCAAAAAACAAAAGCTAAAAGTTTAGAATATTCTCACAAAGATTATCCTTTTATTTGCTTTAATTATGTTCATCAAAATCCTATTAAAGCAGGGTTATGCGAAAAAATGGAAGACTGGGAATTTAGTTCTTTTCGTGATTACTGGGGTGTCAGAAATGGAAAGTTAATAAATAAAGAATTTGCTTTTGAGTTGATTGATATAAGTGAAAACAAAGAGATTTTTTATGAAGATTCTTATTGCAATATTCTTGATGATGATATTAAAGAGCTATACTTATAAAAATAAACTATTACCGTTAAGAATTAGAAATGCTTATTTTCAATAGGTCAGACCCTCGGTACAGACCTGTTGAAAATAGAGGATAAAATAAAATATGTTTTGCATTTTTACTAAGTCTGTATCATAGGTCTGACTTGGCAAAAATAAACTATTACCATTAAGAATTAGAAATGCTTATTTTCAATAGGTCAGACCTTCGGTACAGACCTGTTGAAAATAGAGGATAAAATAAAATATGTTTTGCATTTTTACTAAGCCTGTATCATAGGTCTGACTTAGTAAAAATAAGCTGTTTAAAATAAAAAAAAATGAAAAAAGCCAAAATATACTATTTCACACTCACAGATGAACAACGAAAAGAAGAAAAGTTAGAGTGGTTTCAAGACACAAAGTTTAATAAAATCCCTTTTGAGTTAATTCAACCTAGCAAAAAAAATAACTGGATTAATCTAGCTGATAACGATTTTGAGGAATTAATGCCATTAATTGATAAAAAAAATCAAAATACTTTATTTGAGTTTTCTTCTTTAGGAGTTTCTACAAATAGAGATGAATGGGTTTATGATTTTGATGAGAAAAGTTTAAAGGATAAAATGAAGTATTTTGTAAAAGAATACAATAATCTTTTGAAGAAAAATGATAAATCTTGGAAAGGTACGATTAAGTGGAGCAGAGATTTAAAGAAAAAATTTGAACGAAAACAAATACTAGAATTGCAAAATGATTTACTAGTAGAAAGTAACTATAGACCATTTATAAAAAAGAAATGGTATGCAGAAAAGGTATTGAATGATGTTTTTACACAAAACCATTATGATATTTTTGGAGAAGATTTACGACAAGAGAACAGATTGATAACTGTGTATAGTTTAGCATCATCTCACTTACTTTCTTGTTTGTCTACGAATCTCAATTTTGATTTAGCTTTCTTAAAACAAGGTAATGGAGGTGTTTTTTGCCTCCCCCTCTACCGTTACACAAAAGAAGGCAAAAGAATAGATAATATCACGCAATGGGCATTGAATGAATTTCGTAGTCATTATTCCGTAGGTTCGCAGCGTAGTGCGTCCGATGATTCCGTAGATTCGCACCGTCGTACGTATCAAAACACAGAGCCACACGACGGTATGGCTGTACGGGAATTGGAGCGTGAAGATATTTTTCATTATGTGTATGGCGTTCTGCACAATCCAGCGTACCGTAAAAAATATGAATTGAATCTAAAAAGGGAGTTTCCACGCATTCCATTTTATGAAGATTTTTGGTTTTGGGCAGAAAAAGGAAAGGAATTAATGGAATTGCATCTTGATTATGAAAATATAGAAAAATATGAGTTAGAGCGAGAAGAAAAACCTCTCAAAAGTGGCAGTCTCAATAAAGCAAAACTCAAAGCCGACAAGATAAAAAATGAAATTGTTTTGGATAATCTGACCACGCTAAAAAATATCCCTGCTGTGGCTTGGGACTACAAATTGGGCAATAGAAGTGCGCTAGAGTGGATTCTTGACCAGTACAAAGAAAAGAAACCAAGAGATACAACGATTAGAGAAAAATTCAATACCTACAAATTTGAAGATTATAAAGAAGAAGTAATTGAATTGTTGCAGCGTGTTTGTACGGTAAGTGTAAAGACGATGAAGATTGTTGAGGAAATGGAATCCAAATAAATACGCACCCGTATAAATGTATAACGTAGATTCGCACCGTCGTGCGTATCAAAACACAGAGACGCACGACGGTGCGTCTGTACGAATGAAATTAATTTTTAAGTGATTATGGCAAAATATAAAGGAAAATATCGTTCAGAATCGCATCGTTTGAAAGGGTGGGATTATAGCAGTGAAGCAATTTATTTTATTACATTTTGTGTGCAAGATTTCGAATGTTTATTTGGCGATGTTATCGTAGATTCGCACCATCGTGCGAATCTTGAAAATAATGCGAATCCTAAAAATAATGAAATTCAGAATAATGAGATTCGGGATAATGAGACGCACGACGGTGCGTCTGTACGGATATATGATGAATCTGCAAGAATGAATTTGAATCCGTTTGGGAAAATTGTAGAAGAAGAAATTCTAAAATCAATAGAAATACGAAATAATTGGATATTTCACGAATGGGTAGTGATGCCCAATCATGTGCATATGCTGATAGAAATTGAATTTAATGATAATAATACCGTACAGACGCACCGTGGTAAGTCTCAAAATAAAAATAATACAATTCACAACAATACGATTCATGACGATACGATTCACGACAATACAATTCACGACGGTGCGATTCACGACGGTGCGATTCACGACGGTGCGATTCACGACGGTGCGATTCACGACGGTGAATCGCTACTACATCGCCAACCCAATTCTATTTCTTCATTTATCGGAATCTTCAAAACCGTCGTAACAAAACAAATAAACGAATTACGTAATACAAAAGGTGAAAGAATATGGCAACGCAACTATCACGACCACATCGTTAGAAATTATCGTTCTTTTCAAAAAATAGCCAACTACGTTGACCAAAACCCTCAACGTTGGTATGAAGACCGATTTAATCCTACTAAAAAAGACAATAATAAAGGAAACTAAGGCTGAAAATATCTTTTTTGAGCTTGTTGTGTTAAATAAAAATACAGTTTCATTGTAGCAAAGACGTAAATCTTTTTTACTTTGATTAGTATTTTAATGACACCAAAAAAGTTACTTTTTTACCTTCTCAAAAAAATAATTTAGTTCTTCATCAAAAATATCAAACGGAATCTGATGAGCTAAATCATTTCGAAGATGAATAGATAGAGGTTCATTTTCATTCATATCACTCATCAAAATTGGTAATGTATCAAAAGGATTAATCGTATCATCGTGTCTTCCCAAAATCACACGTAAATATTCTTTTCTAGGATTTTTTTCATTATTTACCATCGTTGGTAGCGCAGGTAATTCTTGAATAATACTTCTGTAAGGCAGTGCAGGATTGAAAGCCAAACACGGAATTTGCCAAAACCAAGATAGATAATAAGCTGTCAGTCCACCCATACTACTACCAATGACAAGTTCTATTTTTTGATTCTGATAACGCTTTAATAAAGTCTGAATCGTATAAGGGTCTTTGCGATAATCTATTGAAGGAGCAATCAAGTTATCAGTATATTTTTCTAAAATAACTCGTTTTTCATCAGATAAGAAACTGTCTAAGCCATGTAAATAAAGTGTTTTCATTATTTTTTAAGAAAAAAAGAAGTGTTTTTATATCAAAAATTTATAAAGAGTTGTGTAAAGGTAAGGCAATATCGAATTAATTACATTATTTTTAGTAAATTTAGTTTTCGACCTAAGAGAATAAAGACAAAACAAAGACAAGGTTAAATATAGTTTTATAAGATTTCTATTCAGAAAGCAAAAAAATAGATTCATGGAAAAAAGAACATTCACAAATATTCTAGTTACGTTAGCTGTTTTGGCTTTGATTCCGATTGGTTTTTGGTTGTTTGCTTACCTACAAAATCAACATATAGATTGGAGTGAAACTTATTTTACAGAAAGCAAAGAGCCATATAATAACTACATGGTCTTTAACCTATTGAAGAGTTATAAAACAGAGAAAGAATTTGTTTTTGTAGATAATTTATTGACTGAAAAATTAGCAGAAGAAGAAATAAAAGAAGCAACAACTCCAATATCCTATATTTTTTTAGGACAATATCCTTATTTGTTAGATAATGAAATAGACTCTCTTATGGGTTTTGTAGAAAAAGGAAATACTGCCTTTTTTGCAGCTAACACTATTCCTGATACTTTATTTACGTTATTGGATTTATATCAAGGATATGATTATGCCTACGACTCACTAATTTCTACTAACTTCACAAATACTGCTCTTGCAGAAGAAGAAAACTTTGTCTTTAATTATACAATAAGAAACGAATCAGTAGCCAAGTCTTGGAACTATTTCAATGATTATGCTTTGGATAATAAGGATAATACGAAAGCATTAGGTTTTCTCCATAAAGAGACAAAAATGAGCAAAAGCCATGTATATCAAGGAAAAAATTATAATTCTGATAACAATCAAGAAGAAGAATATACTCAGAGTGATGAAGAAAATTATGATGGGGAATACACAGAAGATGATGTAATGGAAGAAGAAATTCAAAATTATACTAATTTCATTCGTGTAAAATATGGAAAAGGTTATTTCTATTTTCATAAAAACCCAATTCTTTTCACTAATTATTATCTTATTCAAGAAAATGGAAAAAAATATGTAGAAAGAGCTTTTTCGTATCTTCCAGAAGGAAATATTTTGTGGGACGAGCGTTCACATTATCTCAAACAAGGAATACCAGAATATCAAAAACAAGATAGAGGACCTAGTCCATTGAGTTATATTCTTTCTCAACCTTCACTAGCTTGGGGATATTATACATTGCTCATTAGTGCGCTTTTATTTGTCATTTTCAGAGGAAAAAGAATGCAACGTATTATTCCAATTCTAAGAAAAGAGGAAAATACATCTTTAGAATTTACCAAAACAGTAGGGCAACTTTATTATTTGCAAAAAGACCACAAACGCCTTTCTCAACTCAAAATCCGTCTCTTTTTCGATTATGTACGTACTCATTATCACATGAACACACAACATATAGATGACGATTTTAGAAAGAAACTATCTGAACGTTCGGGTATAGATAGAGGACTTATAGATTTGCTTTTAGCTGATATTCAGAAAGTAAACGGACAGCATGAAGTTTCAGAGTGGCTTCTACGACAAATACATACTCAAATACAAGAATTTTATACAAATTCTAAATAAAATAAAAATTTAGAATTAAAAAACTATTAATCACATTTAGCTAATTTATGCAAGATAACACATCGGAAAACTCATCAGAAAATCAGTTTGGAGATACAGGTTTTCAATCTGAAGAAACTACTCATGATTCATCTCAAGAGTCTAGTTTTACGTCTTCTTCCAATCAGCAGTTAGATTTTATTTATCAATCTGTTTCGAAAGTAAAAACCGAAATTCATAAAATAATAATTGGTCAAGATGAAATGATTGATTTGCTTTTAGTAAGTCTGTTTGCTGACGGACACGTACTTTTAGAGGGTGTTCCGGGGGTTGCCAAAACGATTACAGCAAAACTTTTAGCTCGTACACTTTCTATTGATTTTTCAAGGATTCAGTTTACACCTGATATGATGCCGACTGATATTTTGGGTACGACCATATACAGCCTTCAAGAAGCAGAGTTTAATTTTACACCGGGCCCTGTTTTTTCTCAAATTGTTTTGATTGATGAGATAAACCGTGCACCAGCCAAAACACAGGCAGCACTCTTTGAAGTAATGGAAGAGCGTCAAGTAACTATTGACGGAACAACTCACAAAATGAAAGCTCCGTTTTTTGTTATTGCTACTCAAAATCCTATCGAACAAGAAGGAACATACCGTTTGCCAGAGGCGCAACTAGACCGTTTCTTATTTCGTATTAGCTTGGACTACCCTAGTCTTGATGAAGAAAAACAGATTTTGTACCGTTTCAAAAACCAATTGCGAAATGATATTTCTGATGTAAATGCTGTCTTGAAAGGTGAAGATATTTTGGCGTGTCGTAAGATTGTAGAAGAGGTGCATATCAAAGACGAACTCCTAGATTATATTGCCGAAATTACGTATCAAACAAGGAATCATGGCTCACTTTATTTGGGTGCTTCTCCTCGTGCTTCACTAGCTATTATGCGTGCGTCGAAGGCGATGGCAGTTTTGCGTGGTCGTATGTTCGTAACACCAGAAGATATTCAAGAAGTAGCTTATCCAGTCTTAGGACACCGTATTATGATAACACCAGAGCGAGAAATGGAAGGACTGACAGGCGAAGATTTGGTAAAAGAAATGATACAAAAATTAGATGTACCTAGATAAAACTGGTTTTGGAATGTTATTTCAAGACGAAATACTATAACCTTTTAAAAAAGACACTTCAATTTTTTTGGAGTGTCTTTTTTTTGGTTTTCGTTCTCAATGAGATTTTCAAAGATAAAAAATCATCTGATTTTATGTATTTTTGATAATGTTAGAAACACATAATATAGGTCAGTCTCGTAGAGCAGACCGTTTGTAGTCATTTTCTCTCAGTTTTATCAAACGATCTGCCCTTTGGGACTGACCTACTTGTTTGAAAAAAGCCAAAAATTTTATCCAAAAAATAAGAACTAATTTAGTAACTTTGTAAGTTGATAAAACCGACATCCATTTTTTAAATAAACGAATTTGGATAAATACATAAAAAACATTCAAAATGAATAAATTAATTGCTGATATAGACATCGTAGATAAAGCAAGTGAAGCTATACACGAACCTTGCGAAACGGTAGCCAAAACAGCCAATACTGCAAAGGAAGGAGAGCGAAAACTCTACATCGAAAGTTACGGTTGCCAGATGAATTTTGCTGATAGCGAAATTGTAGCTTCTGTAATGCAAGAACACGGTTTTGGAACGACTGACACAGCCGAAGACGCTGATTTGATTTTCCTAAATACTTGTTCTATTCGTGAAAAAGCAGAACAAACGGTTCGCAAACGCTTAGTTCACATCAACGGACTCAAAAAACGTAAACCTGAAATGATGGTAGGTGTTTTGGGTTGTATGGCAGAGCGTTTGAAACACAAATTTTTGGAAGAAGAAAAAATTGTAGATTTAGTAGCAGGCCCTGATGCGTATCGTGATTTACCAAAACTTGTAGGCGCAGTAGATGATGGACAAAAAGCTGTCAATGTTTTGCTTTCAAGAGAAGAAACGTATGCTGATATTTCGCCTATTCGTCTAAACTCAAATGGTATTTCTGCCTTTGTTTCGATTATGCGTGGCTGTGATAATGTATGTAGTTTTTGTGTTGTTCCGTTTACTCGTGGAAGAGAACGCAGCCGTCCAGCAGATTCTATTGTACAAGAAATTAAGGATTTGGTAGCTCAAGGCTACAAAGAAGTTACTTTGCTTGGTCAGAATGTAGATTCGTACAAATGGACAAACGTACCGAGAACCATAAAAGCAGAAAATTTTGAAGCCGAAACAGGACAAAAAATAAGAAAAGAAAACTTTGCAACTCTTTTGGAAATGGTGGCTCAAATAGACCCAAATCTAAGAGTACGTTTTACGACTTCACATCCAAAAGATATGACAGATGATGTGTTGCACGTAATGGCAAAATATGAAAACATTTGTAAGTACATTCACTTGCCTGTTCAGAGTGGAAATAGCAGAGTATTAAAACTAATGAATCGTACGTATTCAAGAGAGTGGTATATTGATAGAGTTGATGCCATTCGCAGGATTTTGGGAGAAGACTGTGCGATTAGTTCGGATATGATTGCAGGTTTTTGTACTGAAACAGAAGAAGAACATCAAGAAACATTGACGTTGATGGAATACGTAAATTACGATTATTCGTATATGTTTTTCTATTCTGAACGCCCTGGAACACTCGCAGCTAAGAAATATTTAGATGATATTCCGATGGACGTAAAGAAAAAACGCTTGAGTGAAATTATTCAGCTTCAATCAAAGCATTCTTTGGCTCGTAATCAGAGATTAATTGGTAAAACACACAAGGTTTTGGTAGAAGGAGAATCCAAACGCTCTGATAAAGATTTGCAAGGCAGAACGACAGACAATAAAGTAATTGTTTTCCCTAGAGAGAATTATGAAAAAGGACAGTATGTAAATGTAGCTGTTCATGACTGTACTTCGGCTACGCTATTTGGAAAAGCTGTGAACTTGGCGAATTAATTTTTTACTTCATTTGAGTCTCAACGACGGTTGATTAGCATCAAAAATAAAACCCTAAAAATCAGATTAAATTTTGACTTTTAGGGTTTTTGCTTTTATAAATTTGATTGAAAATAAGAAAATGTTATTTCACAAATTCCCAAGCAAAACTTTGCCCTTTGTGTTCGACAGCAATTTTATTTACAGCACCAGACGAATAATCAACTGCTCCTTCATATTTATTTTTATCTTTTTGATTGAGCAAAACAGAATTAACTTTTAATCCATTTGTGATGTGTTTTTCAATGCGATAATGAAGCGTTGTAGAAAGTGAAGTAGAGGTGTTTTCAGGATACCAACCACGAATTACATCAACAAAGGCAACCAAACTTTCTCCTTGTTCTGTTTTGGTAGCAAGTCGAACAAAATTATTGATAATTTCTGAACTTTCTACTTCTAGTTCTATCTCCAAATCATTCTCTAAAAAACGATGAGCTAATAGCTTTTTGTTTGTTTCATTTAAGTTTGGAAACTGTACTCCTGATTGCTCGGCGTAAGTAATAGCTGTTTCATTTCCATTTTCCAAAAGCATTTTTCCTTCATAACTATTCTGTTCTGATTTCTCAAAACGCACTTTCTCTATTGTTTTGACACCATATTTTTTCTTCATTACGTATTCAAAATAGCTTGAAACAGTTTCTTTGTCATGCTTCGGAAAAACACCTTTTTTGGGATCAAGAGTTAAAAGAATTTCGCTTCCAGTATCCGTAGTAACAAGAGCATCAAAAGTATTTCCAACAGTTGGAGTGAGTTTTACTTCTTCTGTTGGAATCCCCATGGATTTGATTAGGTAACGTTTTGTACTTGATTCTAAAATTTCTTTCCAAATAGGTTTCAGAATGCCCGACTTGTCTCTTCCTGCTCTTACAAAAATAGTGGCAGTAGGTAATGAAGTATCTTCAAAGGTGGTTTGGGCTAAATAAACCCATTCGTCATCTGTGATAGAAGGAGTTCTTTCTAAATGAATAGTCTCTTTAATGTCTCCCCAATGCTCTTTTTCAAGAGTAAGTTTAGTTACTTTCTGCTCAAAGGCTTTTTCTATTTCAGGCTGTAAAAAAACTTCTATCTGTTCTTGGTCTGATTTTGCTTTGTCTTTCGGAATAAATTTCTGAATTATGTTATCTTTTGTCAAAATAAGTGTGTCTCCTTTAAAATCAAATTGATAACTATCAGAAATTCCAAGAGCCATTACTTTTAATGTGTTTTCATTGATTTCGAATTCTTTTTCTGTAATATTATCAAAAATTATCTTTTCATCTGTAACTTTGAGCGTACTTTTATAATCCGAACGCACCCATTGTCCTTCTAACTGGGAAGAGTCAGAACAACTACTCAAAAAAATAAACCCTAAGAAACTTCCTATATAAAATAGTTTTGAAAGAGAGTTAGAATATGTATGTTTGAATTTCATAATAAATTATTTTTGAATAAACTATTTTTATTTAGCATACAAATCGTATAGCTATAAGGCTGCAAAAGTAAGCAAATTTTGACTTTTTAGATAGACTAGATATTTTAAAATGCTGTAAAAAATCTCATTTAAGATGTTTTTTTTGAGTTTAGTTGTCTTTTTTATGTTTTTTGTAAGAATTTAATAACTCTAGTCGCTAAAACTTGTTAAGTCTTACTAATTAAACGCTTCATTTTTAATAAATTTGTAGCTACGTTTTCAAATCTAAATTTATTTAGATTTCAATGCGCTAAATTATTTTTGAATTTCTAAAAAAACAATGAAATATCTACCTTATTTTCTCATTGCGCTAGGCGTAATTCTTATTGACCAAGCTCTCAAATTATATATTCATTCTATACTTTCTTTGGGTGAAGATATTCACGTTTTTGGAGATTGGTTTAAGCTTCATTACACACTCAACCCTGGAATGGCGTTTGGCATTACGTTAGGTTCTGACTATGGAAAGCTTATCTTGACAGTTTTTAGAATTTTTGCAGGAATAGGAATTGCTTTCGTAATGGCTCGTGCTGCGTTGCGTGATGCTCCAAAAGGATTTGTTTTTAGTATGGCTCTTATTTTAGGTGGAGCGTTTGGAAATATTGTAGATTCTACTTTTTATGGCGTTTTTATAGAAGGAAATGCTGTTCCGATGTATGGAAATGAACCTAGTTTTTATCCTTGGTTTCACGGACAGGTAATTGATATGTTCTATTTTGATATTGCTTCAGGCTATTTTCCAGATAATTTACCTTTTATTGGTGGCGACCATTATTCTTTCTTTCCTATTTTTAATATTGCTGATGCAGCTATTTTTATTGGAGTTTGTATTATCTTAATTTGGCAAAAGCGTTTCTTTCCAAGAGAAGAAATTGTAGAAACAGAAATTGAAAAAGCTTTAGAAGACGAACTCAGAGAAGAGAATACAGGAGAGAATACAGAAGAAAATATAGAAACAAAAGAAGTGAAGTCTAATGGAGATACAAACGTATTTTTAGCAGGAGAAAGTGATATAAGCAAAGATGAAATAAAAGGAAATTAGTTCTTTCAAATCTATATCTAAGAAAAAATCCTGTAAAACTTAAATGGTTTTACAGGATTTTTAGTTTTTGGTTACTGATGTTAAGCAGCTAGAAAGCTAAACCCATAACTTTAGTTATGGGAAATTAAGACGTGTTATTTTCCCACGATTAAAATCGTGGGTTTTGTTTGTTCGTACAAAAAAATACAGACATTTTATTGTTACGTAATATCAGCTAGTTACTTCTTTTCTCGCTTTAGTTCCTCTTCTTTAATAGTCAGTGAATACAAGTCTTTGCCATCTTTATCTTTATAAGTAATTGTCAGAACACGCTCTTTTCGTTTTCCTTCAATTTCAATAACTGCATAATTGTGAGTTTTGCCAATAAATGATTCTTTAATGGCTGTCGGGTTTTCATCTCCATAAGGAGAAGCTGCACCTGCTGTAAGTGATGAAGAAGTAAAATCATACAAAGGATAATCATTTTCACGTTCCATTTTAGTAACTACGCTATGATGACGGTCGCCTGTAAGGAAAATTACACCTTCGATATTCTGTTCTTGAATAGCATCTAAAAGTTTTTTGCGCTCCTCTGGATAGGTAGAGTAGTTCTCAAAAATGGCACTCTCATTCAAAACCTGCGCCCCCATCACTACAAACTTAAAAGCTGCTTTACTAGAAACTAATGATTCGATAAGCCATTGTACTTGTTTTTCTCCCAAATAGTCTTTGTTTTCTGCTTCATAATCCTGCGATTGTCTGAACGTACGATTATCTAACATAAAAAACTGAGCATCTCCCCAAGAAAAAACACTTGCAATATCGTTTCCACCATCAATATTATTTGTGTTCTGACTGTGCCAAAAAAGACGGAAAGCTTCTGTAGTAATATCTTTATTCCAAAATGTATAATCAGAATCGTTAGGACCAAAATCGTGGTCGTCCCAAGTAGAATAATTATGAACAGTAGCCAAAAGTGGTTGCATTTCTGGAAGCGAACGAGTGTGTGTATAACGGTGCATAATGCCTGAACGGCTGCCCCAGTCTGGCTCACGTAAATAGGTATTATCTCCTCCCCATACCATAAAGTCGACGTTTTCTTTATAAATAGAAGTGAAAATTTCGTATTCACTTCCATATCCTTTTCCAGGTCTGTCATTTTTTTCTTCATTGACATAAACACAAGAACCAAACGCAAATTTTATTTTTGGTGGGTCGGTTCTGTATTGCCAAAGAAGTTGAGTTTGGCATTTCAAATCATAATCAAAAAGAATTTCTTTACCATCAATGATGACTTTGTATTCATACTTTGTAGAATGTTCAAGGTTTTTCAAAACTGGCTTGGCTACAAAAGCTGTCAGAGAATTGGTTTGGATAGCTTCTGTAAGTTGAAAAGGAGTATCTGAAATAGCTTTTTCTGTCGCAATATCTAATTTCGGACGGTATGCAATCTGTACTTTTGCTGATTTTTTGGTTTGTACCCAAAGACCGATTTCGCTCATTTCAGAATATCCAACCATAGGACCTGATTGAAGAAGTTCTTCTTTAATCTCTTGTTGAGCAAAAGAAAAAGAGAGAGTTAAAAATAAAAAACAAATAAACAGACTTAGCTTTTTTGTGTGAGTAATCATTTTTGAAAATTTTGTAGTTGAATTAAATTAATCATTCGTAAAATTACGCATCTTTTCAAGAAAGAGTACAAATTTAGAGTTACTTTATCGATATTGTTTTTTTAATATTCATTTGTGGCATCTACGATTTTATGAATAATTTCATCAAGTAATTTCACTTCATATTGTAGGTAATTTAGATACGATAATACATACTCGTGACTTTCTTCCATTTTTATCAAATTTATCAATCCTAAAATTGTAGCAACAGGTCTTCTTACTTCATGAGATTGCTGCCAAGCGATTTCTTTCAAGCGTTCGTTTTGTTTTTGTATCCTAATTTCTTTTTGCTTTTGGTTTGTAATATCTGTTACTGCCAATACAAAAGTTTCTATTTGCTCATTTTTGTTTTTTATAGGAGATACTTTTGTCAAAAACACCTGTTCTTTGTAATCTACTTCATACGAAACCGTAAGACCTCTCCAAATTTGGGGAATAACTTCTTGTAATTTACGGTATAAGTTGGGAATAAGCATTTCACTAACATGTTTGCCAAAAAAACGGGTTGGTTCGATATTATATATTTTATAGCCTTGCCCACCAGTATATAAGACTTTCATATTTTTATCTATTAAAGAAATAGAACCATCAGGAAAATTTTGTGCAAGAATATCCAAGTTATTTTTGAGGTCTTTAGCCTTTTTGGTCATATTCTTCTGTTGAGTGATGTTTTCCAAACTATGTGCTATACCAATAATAGTTGAGCTTTTATCATAAACAGGCATCATTCTAAATTTCCACCAATTCTCGCCTTCAATTTTTTCTGTCTCAATACTTTCTCCAGCCAATACTTTTTTATAGAGTTCCTTAAACTCTGATTGATAGATAGGCAGGATAAAATCTAGTAATAAATCTCCTTTTTGGGGTTCTCTTCCAAAAATTACTTTGCATATATCTTTAGTAACTTGATTTGTATGAATAATTCTCAAATCTTTACCAATAAAACTTTTTGAATAATTACTGCTTTCATAAAGAGCTTCCATCATATCAAGTGTATGTTCTTGTGTTTGTATAGCTTTTTTAGCTAAAAAATGATGTTCAAGCTGCTCAATTGCTAAACCTGCTAAAGATTTGAGAGTTTCTTTTTCTTTTTCAGTAAGTACACGAGGCTTTTTATCCAAAATGCAAAGTGTACCCAAATTATATTTACCTTCAACTTTCAGAGGCACAGAAGCATAAAAACGCAGTCCAAGTTCTTTACAAATTGAAGCATTTTGTGAGTTGGTAGGCTGCTTTGAAATATCTTGTATTTCGAAAATATCATCTGAAAGAATAACAGAACCACAAAATCCTTTTTCTTTTGGTATTTCTGTTAGGTCTAATCCTTCTACCGATTTAAACCAAACTCTATCTTCATCTACCAAAGAAATAAGAGAAATAGGAGCATTGAATAATTGGGTAGCAAATTTAGTGATTTTATCAAATGCACTATCGGAGGGGGTATCTATTATTTGATATTTTTTTAGAATATTCAGACGTTCTTTTTCAGAATAGGTGTCGAACATAAGAATAATAATATTTTTGGAGGTAATGGTATTTTCATGAGTTTCAATTTAAAACGGATAGGATTATTTTTTGTTTTGTGTTTCTATATGATTTACTATTTATGTTTGTTCTATATAAGATTTTCAAACTATAAAATACTATCATTATGAATCATTTTACTATTGTTCTTAAGAAAGTTTTATCGTAGATATATAAAGTTAAATCACACTTAATTTGCTGTTTGTCGTTGAGGCAATATAAGATTAAGTATAGAAAATATAATTTACTGATTGTAAGTGATTTATGATTTAAAAATAGTCTTTCGATTAATTTCTATTCATTGGTTATAAGACTTTCTTTAAAATTGCAAATTCCCTTTCAGATTCGTAACTTTGTATGTTATTACAAATCAATAGGCTCTGCCATTTTGTCGGTTTCACTTCTATCAATCCTTCTTTTTTATTCATTTTAAATAAATTTTGAGCAAAAAAACGTCTTTGCTTAATTTTTGACTTACAGATAAACTAGAAAAAGATTGATCAAAATCTTCAAAATCAAAAAAGTAAAAGGTAGCTATTTAACAAGCAATCAATACGAACTATATAAAATATTATGTTTAATTCAATAACAAACGTGGTCGCTAAAGTATTCGGTACAAAATCGGAACGAGATCGCAAAAAACTTGTTCCTTATGTAGAGCAAGTAAATTCAGAATATAAGAAACTTCACGGCTTAACTGATGACCAGTTGAGAGAAAAAACTCGTGATGTAAGAGATGAAATAAATCAACATGTTGCTCAAATAGACACAAGTATTGCAGACTACAAAAAGCAAATTGCAGATGAGCCAGAAATGGACATCAATGCAAAAGAAAAAATATTTGTACAGATAGATAAGCTAGAAAAAGATAGAAATATAAAGCTAGATGAAGTATTAGACAGAGTATTGCCACTTGTTTTTGCTATTGTAAAAGATACAGCCAGACGTTTTACACAAAACAAAAAAATTACGGTAAAAGCAACTGACCATGACCGTAGAATTATTCAGAAAAGACAACAAGAAGGACGCTATAACAACGAAATTGAAATTGTAGGTGAAGGAGATAATGCTCAAGCAATATGGCACAACAAATGGACAGCCATGGGGCAAGAAATGGAGTGGAACATGATTCATTACGACGTTCAGATTATGGGTGGCGTAGTGCTTTATGAAGGTAAAATTTCGGAAATGGCAACAGGAGAAGGTAAAACATTAGTAGCTACTCTTCCTGCATTTTTACGTGCTTTGTCTGGAAAAGGAGTTCATGTGATTACAGTTAATGATTATCTTGCAAAACGAGATTCGGAGTGGGTCGCACCTATTTTTGAGTTTCATGAAATGAATGTAGATTGTATTGATAAGCATCAGCCAAACACAGAAGCAAGAAGAAAAGCTTACGCAGCAGATATTACTTACGGAACAAATAACGAATTTGGTTTTGATTATTTGCGTGATAATATGTCTCGTGAAACCGAAGAGCTTGTTCAACGTGGACATTATTTTGCCATGATTGATGAGGTAGATTCAGTTTTGATTGATGATGCTCGTACACCTCTTATTATTTCGGGTCCTGTTCAAGATGCAGGAACACAAGAATACGATATTTTTAAGCCTCGTATAGAAAAACTCGTCGCTCTTCAACGCAAACTAGCACAGGATTTCTTACAAGAAGCCAAACAAAAGATAAAAGCTGGAAACGAGAGTGAAGGTGGTCTATCACTTTTCAGAGCCTTTAGAGGATTGCCAGAATATAAGCCTTTGATTAAGTTTTTGAGTGAGCCAGGTATGAAGGCGTTGCTTCAAAAAACAGAGAATGAATATTTGGCAGATAATGCTCGTCGTATGCCAGAAGCAGATGAGCCTTTGTATTTCTTTATAGAGAAAAAACAAAATAAAGTTCAGCTTACAGAAAAAGGAACAGCAGCCATCACTAAAGATGGAGAAGACCCACGCTTTTTTATTCTCCCAGATGTAGCAACACAAATTGCTCGTATAGATAACGACAAAGACTTTACAGACAAGCAGAAATTAGAAACAAAGGAAAAACTTCTGACAGATTATTCTATCAAAACATCACGTATTCATACTGTAACGCAGCTTTTGAAGGCTTATACGCTTTTTGAAAAAGATACAGATTATGTAGTGATGGAAGATAAGGTAAAAATTGTAGATGAAAAAACAGGGCGTATTATGGATGGTCGCCGTTATTCTGATGGTCTGCACCAAGCCTTAGAAGCAAAAGAAAGCGTAGAAATTGAAGATGCAACTCAAACCTATGCAACAGTTACTCTTCAAAATTATTTCCGTATGTACTACCGTCTTTCTGGTATGACAGGTACAGCAGAAACAGAAGCAACAGAGTTTTGGGAAATCTATAAACTTGATGTTGTCATTATTCCTACTAATCGTCCGATTCAAAGAGATGATAGACAAGACAAAATTTTCCGTTCTGTTCGTGAGAAGTACAATGCAGTAGCTGATGAAATTCAACATTCTGTAAAAGAAGGAAGACCTGTTCTTGTAGGTACAACCACAGTAGAAAATTCAGAGATTTTGAGTAGAATGCTACAAATGCGTAAGATTCCACACGAGGTGTTGAATGCAAAGCAGCATCAAAAAGAATCTGAAATTGTAGCAAAAGCAGGTGTTTCTGGAAGCGTTACGATTGCAACTAACATGGCAGGACGTGGAACAGATATTAAACTTTCCCCTGAATCTAAAAAAGCAGGTGGACTTGCAATTATCGGAACAGAACGACATGATTCTCGCCGTGTTGATAGACAGCTTCGTGGTCGTGCTGGTCGTCAGGGAGATGTGGGTATTTCACAATTCTTTGTTTCTTTAGAAGATCCATTGATGCGTATGTTTGGTTCGGACAGAATTGCTAAAATTATGGATAGATTGGGGTTAGAAGAAGGCGAAGTAATTCAGCATTCTATGATTACAAAATCTATCGAAAATGCACAACGTAAGGTAGAAGAAAACCATTTTGGTTCTCGTAAAAACCTTCTTGAGTATGATGATGTAATGAATCAGCAGAGAGAAGTTATCTACAAACGTCGTCGTAATGCACTTTTTGGAGAGCGTTTGGAGTTGGATATTATGCTTATTTTTGCAAAAGTATCAGACCAGTTAGTACAGATTTATAAAGGAGATTTTGAGTCTTTCCATTTAGAAGTATTTTCTCTTTTAGGAATCCAAACAGACATTACTAAATCTGAATTCCAATCACTTGGCGACCAAACTATTTCTCAACGTCTTTATGAAGAAGCTTACAACGCTTATCGTCAGAAAAATAAAGATATTGCAGCAAAGGTAGTTCCGACTTTAGAAAACATTCATGCAGAACGTGGTAATAATGCAAGAGAAATCATTATTCCAATTACTGACCAGCGTAGAATGGTTCAGATGCCAGTCAATATTGTAGAGACGATAGAGAAAAAAGGAGCGAATTTAGTTTCGACTTTAGAGCAAACAATGGTACTTTCTATCATCGATAATCTTTGGAAAGAGCATTTAAGAAATATGGATGATTTGAGACAGCAAGTACAGATGGCTCGTTTCGAACAAAAAGATCCATTAGTCATCTATAAAATGGAAGCATTTCAGTTATTTAGGTCTCTTTTAGATGAGATTAATCAAGAAATTACTTCTTTCCTTTCTCGTGCAAAACTTCACGAACCTGACCCAGAAGAATTAGAAGCTCTTCAAAATGCACAACGTCGTCAGCTTGAGGCTCAAATGCGTAGAGAACAACAGGCTAAACAGCAAATGGAAGTAAATCGTGCAGAAGATGTTGATACTACAAGTGATAATCAAAGAGCAAACGGAACGCAGCAAAATGTCTCTCCAACTGCTCCAAGAACGGTTTCACAAGAACCTGGGAGAAATGATGTTGTTACGGTTCGTTATAAGAATGGACAAGTAAAACAAGGAAAATACAAAAGTGTAATGAGTGATGTACGAAAAGGAGAATGCGTAGTAATCTAATTACTTTCAATTTCAGAATATTCATATAGCACATATTTACCTTTAAAATCAAAAGCAACTTCGATAAAACGAAGTTGCTTTTTTTATGACTTTTTCAAATTACTATTCTTCCACAAACTCAGTAATAATAGGCTTTATTTTATCAGTCTCTGTAGTTTCTAGTGGGAAAAGATGCATAAACAAAGGTTTTTTAGCCACTACCTTTTTAAGTTTCAAATCCTTATTTCTTGCAAAAATAGAATTCCATTCTGCTCTGGCTACTGCCCAAAAATCGGCATTTTGTTTCCACCAACTGTGAGCTGATTTACAACGAGAATCATCTACCTTTTTATAGATATTCATTCCTTTTTCACTAGCTAACTTCAAGTCTGTCTTATTATCTTGGCGCAAGACTTTATCATTGTCTTGTTCATGTGTCCACCCTCCTTCTATAATTTCGTGATGATTCGTACGGACTGTTACGTTATAATCTTTACGTTTTGAGTATTCTCTTCGTGGAAGTGGTGCATCCGTAGTATTTTCCCAAAAATGACGATCATCTACATGTATCCAACTTGCAGAACCCTCATAACGTGGACTATCATCTACCTGAAATACTTTTTGTGTCCATTGTCCAGCTACTTCTGACTTTGACTTTTGCACAAATTTCCAATTTTTGTCTTTATCAAAAATATAAAAATCAGTGTTTTCATAGCTCCAATCTTGTCGCCAGTGTTTGATAATCATGGTATCATTAGCAATCAAAAGATGCTGCATCGAAACAAAAGTAGGCGTTTCTTCCACTAGCTCAACCCACTCTAAAGCACTTGCCGTATAATTTTCATGAAACTGATAATTTGTATCTACTGCAAAAGTTTCGGCAAAATCAAAACTTACCTCATAACATCCACACATAGATTTAATAGCTTGTTTGTCTTTCGGATTTGGGTCATTATCCGAAGGAGAAATAAAAGCAACACTCAAAATTGTACTAGAAAATAAGCATAAAAATAGAACCGTCGAAAAGAGGAATTTCTTTTTCATAAAAGTGTTTTTTTTAAATAAAATAAATAAAAATGATTAAGTACACAAACAAAACCTATTAGTTGCTGTTTGATGATGCAAATTTATTCTTATTTAGATTAAATAAAAATTATTTTGCTAAAATTATCAATATTTATTTGGAATTAGTCTAAATAAACTTACTTTTGTGTTATCAAAAGCAGTGAAAATGACTTTAAAAAGCATTTAAAGTTTTACAAATCAAACGATTAGCATATTTTGATTAGATTTTTTTAGAAAAATGAATCTTGCTAATTTTTTCACAACCATCAATGACTACCAACATTTTTCAATAGCCATGAAAAAAAATACTCTTTCTATTACTTTTTATTTAGTTATTTTAATTTTTTTAAGTTATAATTTGTATGCTCAAAAAAATAATAAAAGTCAGTTAAAAACAGAGACAGATACTTTAGAAAACATAAAAATGAAAGACTTGGAGCAAGTTGTTATAACGGCTACTCGTGGTGAAAAACTGCTTTCAGAAGTTCCAATTCCCATGACAATTATTGACAAAGAACAAATTGAACAAATGGGAAGTTTGCGTTTGAGTGATATTTTGCAGGAACAAACAGGACTTACGCTCATTGAAGAACATGGGCAAGGAGTTCAGATGCAAGGTTTTGACTCAGATTATACACTTATTTTGATTGATGGCGAACCAATTATTGGACGAACAGCAGGAACATTAGAACTCTCACGCATTGCAGTTGGAAATATTGAGCGTATTGAGATTATAAAAGGAGCAAGTTCTAGTTTGTACGGTTCGGAAGCCTTGGCAGGAGTCATTAATATTATTACCAAAAATCCGAAAGGAACAAAAGGAGATATTTCAGCACGTTATGGAACAAATCAAACAAGCGATTTAGTTCTTTCCTTTCAGACTAAAAAAGACAAATTAGCCATTACAGCTTTTGCTAATCGCTATGGAAGTAATGGGTATGATTTTACACCAAATAATTATGGAAAAACAGTTGAACCATTTCATAATTATACTTTTCAAAGTAAAATTTCTTATCGTTTTACAGATAAAATAAATCTAACTGTTTCGGGAAGGTATTTTGAAGAAAATCAAATTAGTCGTTTTAATTTAGGAACTGAAGAGCAATCAGACAAAGTTTTAGGAGGTGGAAAAATAAGTGATTATAATATTACGACAAATTTAGATTGGCGAATTACTCAAAAATGGCGTACTTATTTTAGATTATATTATTCACAGTATAAAACAGATTCAAAACTTCTTTATAAGAATGATAATTCTGTGTATGAGGAAACATTTTTTGACCAAACTTTTTTCCGTCCAGAATTTCAAAGTGTGTATTCTTTCAATGAAAAGCATTTTCTAACAGCAGGGATTGGAAGCGTCAATGAATCGGTAAGTTCGACTCGTTACACAGACAAAAAATACCTTCAAACCAACTATATTTTTGCCCAACATGAGTTTTTTATTAATGACAAGGCTAATATTACGTTGGGAGCTAGGTTTGATTCGCATTCCATTTATGGCAATCAATTAAGTCCAAAAATAGCGTCTTATTATCAAATTTCGCCTAAAATACGCCTGACAGCTTCAGCAGGAATGGGTTTCAAAACACCTGATTTTAGACAACTTTATCTCAATTTCACTAATAATGTAGTAGGATATTCAGTTTTTGGTACAGAAGAAATAAAACAAGGCGTTGCAGATTTACAACAAGCTGGACAAATAGCTGAAATTGTTTTAAACCCTAATGATATTCAAGAAATCAAGGCTGAAAGTTCTATTTCTTATAATGTTGGAATAAAATATACCCCAACAACAAAGTTACTTTTGAAAGCGAATTTTTTTAGAAATGATGTCGGTAATTTGATAGAAACACAAGTTGTGGCTCGTAAAACAAATGGACAGAATTTATTTAGCTACACAAATCTAAACAGCATTTTTACACAAGGAATGGAAACAGAACTAAATTATTCAATTCTTTCTCCTTCTTCAAATTCTAATTCTTCGCTTACTTTTTCGGCAGGTTATCAATACTTAGAAGCCAAAGACAAAACTGTTTTGGAGGAAATAAAAGACGGAAATTATTTTGCTAGAAATTCAGAAACACTAGAAACAAGACGACTAACAAAGGCTGATTATGGAGGATTGATGGGACGAAGTAATCACATGGCAAATGCAAAATTATTTTATCAAAACTCAAAACATGGTTTTTCGGCAAATATCAGAGCAATTTACAGAAGCAAATACGGTTTTGGCGACCAAAATGGAAATTTGATTTTAGATGCGCCAAATGAATATGTCGACGGCTATACAACAGTTAATATTTCAACAGGAAAACAATTTTTAAAACAAAAACTCAATCTGCAAATCGGAGCAGATAATCTATTTAATTATAAAAACGAAAGTTTTATTCCAACACTTGCAGGGCGTTTGTTGTGGGTAAGAATGCAGTTTTTAATTCAAAAATAAATATTATATCAAGCGTCGACGCTTGAACTATCAAACAACTAAAAAAACAATGAACTCAAAAACTATCAAAAATATCTTTTTCATAACTATTCGTCTGATTTTGGGAGGAATAATGCTTTATGGAGGCTATCAAAAATTTGCAAAACCATTGCCTGAACCTACTCAAATGATTACGCAAATTGAAACCGAAGGCAGTCAAAAACTTAGAGAAAAACCAAATATACTTATTATCAAAAACTACATTTTTGGAATGAAACAAACAGGTTATTTTTGGCAACTTTTAGGAATTTGTGAAATCGTTTTTGGCTTGATGATTCTGAGCCAATATTTGAGCTTTGTCGGTGCGCTGATGCTTATTCCAATCACACTACATATTTTTTTATTCCATCTTTTTCTTGAACCCAACGACATCGCAGAACTCTTTCAAACAGGTGGTTTTTTGGCAATCAATATTATTCTAATTGCTAAAGAACACAAAAAATTCAAACCTCTTTTGTGGATAAAACCTTAGCATTCTTGTACCACAGACATCCCTGTCTGTGAAAAATAAATAAATTTCAAATTCAAACAGACAGAGATGTCTGTCTTACATTAATTCAACCAACTCAAATTTTAACCAGCCATGAAAAACCTTTCTTTAAACGTAATCTTACTTTTAACAACTTGTCTTTTTATTTTTTCTTCTTGTAAAGATGATGATAATGAAGACCCAACTCCAGAACCTTTGACACTAGAAACAGCAAGTAATATTGTTGCAGATCCAATTCAGATTGACCCAACAACAGGAATGCCAATGGGAACAACTGGAAAATTTACGCTTTTTAGTTTGCGTGAAAATAAAATTATTGCCAACACAGATAGTGCTTCTACAAAATGGGATATTGGTTTTAGAGGTTCGACAATTATTGTAAACGGTGGCGCAATCCGAACAGGACAAGGTGGCGCATTTATTTTTGACGGTCTTTTCGAAGAACTCCAAGAAATTCCTGAAAACCAAACATTCAAACAAGATAATTCTGAAACGGATTTGGCAATCACAACAGGTTCTGGAAAAGGTTGGTACAACTACGACCCAACTACTCATGTAATTAGTCCGATTGCAGGAAAAATATTGGTTATCCGTACTGCTGACGAAAAATATGCAAAAGTAGAAATTGTAAGTTATTACAAAGATGCTCCTGCTGACCCAACTACTGCACCTATGGAAGATTCAAGACATTATACATTGCGTTTTGTAGTGCAAAAAGACGGTTCTAAAAAATTCTAAGCAAATGTAAATCTTTAAAAATCAAATCTTGATTTTTTCATTTTGAATATAGACAAAACCTATTTCTAGTAGAGATAGGTTTTTTTTGTATCTTGTTTTCTATTCCTAAAATGCTACTTCTTACTCAAAAAACTACTATGGAACTCCTCTACCTTTGGATTGAAGATTATAAAAATATTTACCGACAAGGATTTAATTTTAGTCCTTTGTATGATTTTGAATTTAAACCAACAAAAGAAGTCGACGGAAAAGTCATTGAGGGAACTTTGACAGATAAAATGAATCCCACCGAACGAGAAACTAAGGAGAAATTTTATAAGGATTTTTTCAAAGATGAAACAACAAAAAATACAGATTATGGAATAAGTAATGTTACGGCTATTGTTGGAGAAAATGGGGCTGGGAAGAGTTCAGTTTTGCATGAAATATTGAATAAAATAAGTGAACCTAGTAATATTAATAGATATGAAATCAAATATGTCTATCTCTTTATAGACAAAGAAAATAAATTATGTCTGTTTCGTGATTCGGAAGAAAGGATAAGAACAAACTTTAATGTAAGGAGAGAGGAAAATAATCCTCTTAAACCATACTACTTTTCTAATGGTTTTACTCCTAACGATTATACCCCTTATTGGGAAAAATCTTATTTTAATAATATACACAAAGCACATGACATCTCACTAAACAATCAGTCTAGGAAGATATTTAAAAATTTAAATAAAATAACAATACCTGACTATTTTTTCCTTTGTGAATCAGAGATTTTTAAGAATGAACTATTTTTTATTAGCCATATTTTACAAAATAAAATAGAAATACCACTTGCAATACCTCAGAAGTCATTAATAGAAATCATAGCACACCAAAAAAGTGAAAATATAAAGAAACTTGAAAAAGATATTGAAAAAATAGTTTATAAGAATTATCAAAATATCTATAAAGACAAGTTTATAAACTTCTTAAAAAAACAGATATTCATTATACTATTAACAGATATTGATGATTCTTCACTGGATAAGTTAAAAGTTTTTCTATCCACTTATGAAAGTTTTGAACCTTTTGTATCATATTTTTTTGAAGGAGGAGGTTTTTCCAGTAATGAGAAAAGACCAGATGAAAATATTTTAAATCATATAAAAGATATTGAGAAAATTCCTGATGAAAATTTTACACAAGATGGTTTGCTCCTAGAAACTGAGAATAAAGATTTATTAAAAGATTTTCTTGAAAGTTACTACCATACTTTGAAAAGGCTTTACCATTTCAAATGGATAACCTCTGATTATAAAATATTGACTTTAAGTAGTGGAGAAAAGTCGCTACTATTCTTATTATCATCTTTATTTGTTCCAGTTGATACTAATTATATATTTTTTCTCATAGATGAAGGTGAGTTTGGTTTACATCCACAATGGCAAAAGCAGTATTTGAAAATCTTGCTTGAAACTCTACCAAAGATATTCCCAGACAAACAAATCCAACTTATTCTTACTTCTCATTCTCCTTTTTTGGTTTCTGATTTGCCGAAAGAGAATGTTATTTTTTTACGTAAAGGTAGAAAGGAAATTGATGGAGAAGAAAAAGAAGGAAAATCTATTGTAGATGATACTTTTAAAGAACAAACTTTTGGACAGAATATTCATACTCTTTTTGCTGATTCGTTTTTCTTGGAAAATAATGGTGGCTTGATGGGAGAATTTGCAAAAGAAAAAATTTATGAAATAGTTGCAAAAATAGATGAAGGCAATCCTACTGAAAAAGAGAAAATTAGATATAGCATTGATATAATAGGAGAACCTTTAATTAGACAAAAACTATTTGAGTTATACACAGAACAATTTACAGATGAGAAAGAAAAATTACAAAATCAGATACAAGAATTACAAAACAGATTAAATAAACTACCATGATAAAATTAAATTATTCACAAGCAACATTAGATGAGTATTTTGCACGCTTAACTAAAGAAGTTACATCTAAAAATAGTGGTATAGAAATTAATATCTTAGATTTAGACAATGAGGGCAAAATAAAAAGATACTATAAAAAATCTATTTTAGGTCGTTTGAAAACAGCCTCAGAAATTAACAACAAAAAGTCTAAAGAAATAGTAAAATTTTATAAGTATTTAATAGAATTTGACATAAACTCAAAAAGCTATCTTAATCTAAAAACTCTATTAGTTGGAACGCCTTCTGAATTAAAAAAAGCTGTTAAATTTATTTTAAAAAATTTTAATACTATAAAATTCAAATCGGTTTCGAACAACAAAAAATTAGATGATAATGAACGAATACTTGAGATTTTTAATTACGAAAATATACGAAAATATCATGGTGTTTTTTTATTAAAACAATTAAATATTAAAGTATGTCCTTATTGTGGTGCAAATAATATTCTGATTATTGAAAGAGAGAATAACAAATTAAAGGCTTTGTGTCAATTTGATCATTTTTTAAGTCAATCAGAATATCCGTATTTAAGTGCTTCAATTCATAATTTAGTACCTTCTTGTTCTTCCTGTAACCATACTAAACTGGATAATCCAAGAAAAATAGTTAATCCTTATGAAAATAGTTTACATGACAGTTTCATATTCAAAGTTGATACAAAAAGTGAATTAGATTTTATATTGAGTGGATATAAAAAAGATAATTTATTAGAAATTCAAATGACTCCTAAGATAAATAATGACACATCACAAGAAGGAATAATAACAAATCATGATGCAGTATTTGGAACTAAATCTCTTTATCAACATCACACAGATATAGTAGCAGAGCTATATTGGAAAGCTCATGTTTATAGCAAGAAATATCGTACTGAACTTAAAACACTAACTAATAATTTAGAAAAAAAACATACTCTCAAATTAGGAAAGTATATTGATGAGTTGCAACATTTGAATTTAACAGATAAAGAAATCAAACGTTTTATAATAGGAAACTATATAGAAGAAAAAGATTTTCTAAAACGCCCCCTCTCCAAACTTACCCACGACATCGCCAAAGAATTAGGTTTGTTGGATTAGTTTCTACCAATTTACCGAACGGTTCGCTTTGAGCGAACCGTTCGGTGATACCACACGAATATAAATCAATTTACCGTAGTTAAAACGAATAAACCTACTCTAAAAAAGAGCAGGTTTTTTTATGAAAAAAAAATTAACACACTTTCACACCAAAAACCTAAACTTAATAAATTATGAAACGTTAGTAACTCTGAAAACGTAGGAAACTTTGAAAATTAATTTAGTTTCCTTAGTTTTGTAAATATAAATAGTATAACATCAAAATAAAATAAGGAGTGAACTCATAAAATGGAAATATCTAATCCACATAATGAATCTAATCAAACTCATTCAGAACAAAATACTGAAAGTCAAGAAGTACAAGAAAAAGAACTGAAAGAATTTGAAACTGTTAAGAAAACAATAGTAGAAGGAGCGCAAGAACTTTTTTGGACATATGGATTGCGTAGCGTTACGATGGATGATATAGCCAGTAAACTTGCTATATCTAAAAAAACATTGTATCAGTACATTCAAGATAAAGCAGAACTCGTTTACCTCTGTGCCGAATATCAGCTTGAAAATGAGCATTGCAATATGGAAGAGGCTTCTGAAAAAGCTAAAAATGCGATTGATCAAGTGTTGAAAATTATGGAGTACAATAGACAGTTTTTTCTCAATTTTCATCCTTCACTGATTTTGGATTTGCAGCGAAGCTACCCAAAAGCATGGAAAATGTTTTTAAGGCACAAAGAAGAAAAAATTATTAAGGGAATAAAAGCAAATATGGAAAGAGGCAAAGAAGAGGGATTATACAGAAAGGATATTGAACCAGAAGTAATCGCAAGAATGCGAATGGCACAAGTCGAATCTATCTTTAATCCTCAAGTTTTTTCTCCAAAATCTCATCATATTGGCGAGGTACAGTTCCAAATTTTCAAACATTTTTTATACGGACTTGTAACTCTGGAAGGACATCAAACACTAACAAAGGCACTAGAAAGCGTAGAGTTTTTTAATTAAAAAAAAACATATTTCAACCAACTATTTTCTCATTTCAATTAATCAATTACTCAATATAATGTATCGATTTTTAACTTTATTTTCTGTCTTGTTTTTATCATTTCTCTCAGTAAATGAACTAAAAGCACAAGAAAATACAACTTCTACCAAAGATTTGGAAAACTATACACTAGAACAATGTATAGAATATGCCATTGAGAATCGTGTAGAAATAAAAAATGCTCAATTAGATAATCAGATTGCAAAAGCTAGAGTAGGAGAAGTTCGTGCAACAGGATTGCCACAAGTAAATGCTTCTCTAAATCTAATCAACAACTACAAAGTTCCTGTAAACTTCTTACCTGCACAGTTTGTAAATCCACAAGCTCCAGAGGGAGAGTTTATAGGTGTAGAGTTTCAACCTCAATATGTCGGACAAGCGCAAATTCAGCTTGAACAACTTGTTTTTAGTGGTTCTTATATTTTGGGATTGAGAGCAGCTTCTACTTATACTCAGCTTTCAGAAAAGCAAGTTACACAGTCTAAAATTGAAGTAGCAGAAGCAGTAAGTAAAGCCTATTATTCGCTTCTTATTAATAGAGAACGTATTGAGCTTTTGAAGCAAAATTACAACCGACTAGATACGGTTTATCAGCAGACAAAGGCATTGTATGAAAATGGTTTTGCTGAAAGAATTGATGCAGATAGATTAAAGGTTTCAGCAAACAATCTCAAAATGGAAATCCAAAACTTTGAGCGTCTGATAGAACTTAGCCAAATGCTTCTCAAATTCCAGATGGGATTAGAGCAAGAAGACAAACTAACCGTTAGTGGTTCGTTGGAAGAGTTGGAAATAAATGAATCTGATGCTTTAGTTGCTCAAATTAATCCAGAACAGCGTATTGAGTTTTCATTATTACAGACACAAAAAGAACTCAATCTACTTCAAATTAAAGAATACAAAGCTCGTTATCTACCAACATTAGGTTTTTTCTTGAATTATGGCTCAAATATGGGTTCTTCAGAAACAAAAGATTTAGTTCCTTTTGCTAGTGATAGATGGGTGGGAAACGGAGCTTTCGGAATTAGCTTGAATATTCCTGTCTTTGATTCTTTCCAAAAACATCATTTGATACAACAAGAGAAATTCAATCTGATGAAAACAGAAAATCAGATGCGTGATTTTTCAAGAGCAGTAAATCTACAAGTTGCGCAATCGCAGATTACACTCAAAAACAGCATTGATAAGCTCAAGTTTCAAGAGGAAAATATGGAATTAGCAAAAGAAATTTTTAGAGTAACCAAAATCAAATACGAAGAAGGCGTAGGCTCAAACTTAGAAGTTGTGGAAGCAGAAACAGCTTACAAAGAAGCTCAAACCAATTATTACTCAGCTTTGTATGATGCGATGGTTGCCAAAATTGATATACAAAAGGCACAAGGAACGCTTTATACAGTTACCAGTGAATAGTAATCAGTTTCCTAAACGACGGCTTTACGCCTCGTTTACGGTTAAAAATCAAAAAACATATTCGTAATTTTTAATTCGTAATTAAACAAACAATGAAAATACATTTTAATAAAATCAGTTACTTTTTTCTTGTAGCTATTTTTTCTGTTACTCTTCTCTCTTCTTGTGGCGAAAAAGAACCCAAAACACCAGAAGAAAAAAAGGCTGCTTTAGAAAAAAAACGTAGTGAACTTATGGAACTTCAAGGCGAAATTGCTCAACTTGAAGATGATTTAGGCGAAGCTGCAAAGAAAGAAAACCCTTCAAAACTGGTAGAAACAATGCCAGTAAAGTCAGAAACTTTCAATCATTATATTGAAGTACAAGGGACGGTAGAATCAGACAAAAACGTAACTATCTTGCCAGAAATGCCAGCAATGATTGTTTCTCTTAAAGTAAAAGAAGGGCAGAGAGTTTCGGCAGGTCAAGTAATTGCAACACTTGATGCAGGGACTTTTACAAAGCAGGTAGCTGAACTTCAAACACAACTTGCTCTTGCTACAACTGTTTATGAGAAAAGAAAGCGTCTTTGGGAGCAAAAGATTGGTTCTGAAATAGAGTACCTACAATCTCAAACGCAAAAAGAATCTTTAGAAAATAGCATAGCTACTCTAAAAGAGCAGATGCGTAAAGCAGTTGTTACTTCTCCAATTTCGGGAACTATTGATGAGGTATATGCAAAACAAGGCGAACAAGCAAACCCTGCTATGCCGATTGCTCGTGTAGTGAACGTTTCTGATGTTCAGCTTGTGGCTGATGTTTCTGAAAACTACCTTTCTTCTGTCAGAAAAGGAGATAATGTAAAAATATTCTTTAGTGCTTTGGGTACAGAAATGGAACAAAAAGTTTCTTTTGTAGGACAAACAATAAATACAGCAAACCGTACTTTCAAAGTTCAGATTGATTTACCAAATAAAGATGGGAAAATAAAACCAAACCTTGTTGGAACAGTAAAAATAAATGATTTTCAGAAAGAAAATGCTATTACAGTTCCTACAAACCTAATTCAACTCGGAACAGATGGAGGTAAATTTCTTTATGTTGTAAAAGAAGAAGGTGGTAAAAAAGTAGCTAAAAAAGTAACAGTAAAAACTGGAATGTCTTACGAAGGTGCAACGATTGTGGAAGAAGGACTTTCTGCAACTGACCAAGTAATAAGCAAAGGATACAATGAAGTAGTAGATGGAGAAAATATCCGTTTTGCTAAATCATAAAAAATATTTAAAAATCCTCGTTGACGGTTTCAAAACCTCAACGACGGTTGTCTTAACCTCATTCAAACCATAAAAAAAGATGAGCGAAACCAAACCAGACCTAAATAAAGGTTCGCAAGAACCTCCTAAAGATGAGAAATTTGAGATTTTTGGGTTATCCAATTTTTCTCTAAAAAACTCTACAAGTGTATTCATTATCATGTTTATTTTTGTAGCAGCAGGGCTTTTCTCTTATAAAATAATGCCTAAGGAACAGTTTCCAGAAATTGTTATGCCGACAGTATATGTCCAAACAGTTTACCCAGGTAACTCTCCTATTGATATTGAAAATCTTATTACTCGTCCGATAGAGAAAGAATTAAAATCTCTCAAAGGCGTTAAGAAAATTTCTTCTACTTCGGTACAAGATGCTTCAGCTGTCATCATCGAATTTAATGAAGATGTTGATGTTGGAGAAGCTGTTATTGATGTAAAAGATGCCGTTGATAAAGCAAAAAAAGACCTTCCTAGAGATTTAGACCAAGACCCGAATGTCATGGAAGTTGATTTCTCTGAAATTCCAATTATGGAAATAAACCTTTCGGGAGATTTCGAAATTGCCAAACTCAAAGAATACGCTGAATATTTGCAAGACGAACTAGAAGAACTCACGCAAGTTTCGGAAGCTGTCATTACTGGCGATCGTGATAGAGAAATTCAAATCAATGCAGATATTTATAAAATGGCTGCTCGTAAGGTGTCTTTCCAAGATATAGAAAACGCCATTCTATCAGAAAACTTAACGGCTTCTGGTGGTGATGTTTTGACAGATGGCTATCGTCGTTCGCTTCGTGTAGTGGGAGAGTTTCAAAACGTAAATCAACTAAAAGGTATCATTGTAAAATCTGAAAATAATCAGCCTATTTATTTGAATGAAGTGGCAGAAGTTACAGATTCGTATGTTGAGCGTTCTAGTTATGCACGTCTTGCAACAGGAAACGAATTCGAAACAAAGGGAAGTCTTCCAGTAATTTCTTTAAAAGTAAAAAAACGTAGTGGAGAAAACTTAATTGAAGCTGCCGAAGAGATTAAAAAGATTTTGACTCAAGCAAAAGAAAATCAATTTCCATCTACATTAGATATTACGATTGTAAATGACCAGTCGGAAAATATGGAAATGCAGATTGCCAACCTTATCAATAACATTATTTCAGGTGTTATTTTGGTGGTTTTGGTATTGCTTTTCTTTATGGGACTTCGTAACGCACTTTTAGTAGGTGTAGCTATTCCATTATCAATGCTTATTTCTTTTATGATTCTGAATTTATTGGGAATCAGTATCAATATTGTTGTGTTGTTCGCTCTTATTTTGGCTCTTGGTATGCTTGTAGATAATGCGATTGTGGTTATTGAAAACACCTATCGTTTTATGGAAGAAGGCTATTCTGCCAAGAAAGCCGCCGTAATGGGTGTGAGTGAAGTGGCTTGGCCAATCATCAGTTCAACAGCAACAACACTGGCAGCCTTTGTTCCTCTTGCTTTTTGGGGTGGAATATTGGGAGAGTTTATGAAGTATATGCCGATTACATTAATCGTCGTTTTGTCTTCTTCACTTTTTGTAGGTTTGGTTATTAATCCTGTTTTGTCTGCTTATTTTATGAAAGTAGAAGGAGTAAGCAAAAAAGGTATCAAATATTGGTTAATTGGAGCAATAGCAATGCTTGTGGTAGCTGGTTTATTATACGGTTATGTTGGCTTTACAAGTGCAAATGATTATACTATTCCTAACCTTTTAGTTACTTTCGGTCTGGTTGTTATCACAAATGTTTACTTTCTAACACCTGCTTCAAACTGGTTTCAAGACAAACTCCTTACACGTCTGGAAGATTGGTATATGCGTATATTGCGTTATCTTTTAAAAGGCGCACGTCCGTATATTCTGACAGTAGGAATGTTTTTCCTCTTAGTTTTTAGTTTTGTTTTGGTAGGTGTAGCAGGGCTTCAAACAAGTCTTTTTCCTGAAAATGACCCACTTTTTGTTTATATGTACGTAGAAGCTCCTTTAGGAACTGACATCAAAACAACAAATGAGTTTGCTGAAAAGATAGAAGAAAAAGTATATAAAGTGTTAGCTCCTTATGATGAAATTATCAAATCTATTGGTGTAAATGTAGGGGAAGAATCTGGTGACCCTAATGATAGTTTTGGTAGAAGTGGCGCAACACCTCATAAGGCTCGTATTTCAGTTGCTTTTTATGAGTTTCAGTATAGAAAAGGATTGAGCACTTCGGAGATAATGAAGGAACTTTCTACTGAAATGAAAACTATACCGGGAGTGAAAATCAAGACAGATAAAAACAAAGATGGACCTCCAGTAGGAAAGCCTGTAAATATTGAAATTACAGGAGATGAGTATGATGTTTTGGTAAAAGAAGCCGAAAAAGTAAAACAAATGATTCAAGATGCAGGTGTTCAAGGTCTTGATAATTTGGTTGTCGATGCTGAAACAGGTAAACCTGAATTAATTTTGACGATTGATAGAGAAAAAGCTCGTTTATTCGGACTTTCTACAAGTCAAGTAGCGATGACACTTCGTACAGCTATTTTTGGAAAAGAAATCTCTAAGTATAAAGATGGAGATGATGATTATCCGATTCAGCTTCGTCTGCAAGACAAATACCGTTACAATCTTTCTGCCTTGATGAATCAAGTGATTACTTTTAGAGATAATCGTGGTCAGTATCATCAAGTTCCAATTTCAGCGATTGCAAAGATTGATTATAGTTCTTCGTATGGCTCGGTCAAAAGAAAAGACCTTGACCGTATGGTTTCTGTAAGCTCTGGGATTGTGGAAGGATACAATGCCAATGAAGTAGTGGCACAAATTAGATTGCTTCTCAAAAGTCATAAATTCCCAGATGGTTATGGTGCAAAACTGACAGGAGAGCAGGAAGAGCAAAAAAAATCTGAAGAGTTCTTGAAGAAGGCAATGCTGATTGCTCTCTCTGCCATTACGCTTATCTTAGTATCACAGTTCAACTCTATCATCAAACCATTTATTATTATGGGTTCTGTACTCTTTAGTATGACTGGTGTAATGCTTGGTTTAGTAATTTTCCAAATGGATTTTATTATCATTATGACAGGTATTGGTATTATCTCTTTGGCTGGTGTTGTTGTAAATAATGCTATTGTGTTGATTGATTATACCGACCAAGTTAGGGCAAGACGAAAAGAAGAACTAGGATTAGATGAGGAACAACATCTGCCAGCTTCTGAATTTTTGGAAGTGGTTGTAAAAGCAGGTTATACTCGTCTTCGTCCTGTACTCTTGACAGCTATTACAACGGTTTTAGGACTTATTCCACTGGCAACAGGAATGAATATAGATTTTGTAACACTGTATTCTAGCTTTGATCCTCAATTTTATATGGGAGGCGATAATGCAGGGTTCTGGGGACCAATGGCGTGGGCTGTAATCTTCGGATTAGTGTTCGCTACTTTCCTTACGTTAGTAGTTGTACCAGCGATGTACTTAATAGCTGACCAGTTCTCTGAATGGATTAATCCAAGTGCAAAATCTACTGTTATTGCAGAGCGAAAAGACAATAAATAATCGTTGATTTTTTATAAAATTTAAAAGCCTATTTATCTTTTTTAGATGAATAGGCTTTTTTGTTTGAAATACTATCAATTTAATCTATTGCGTAATTCCTTCCATTCCCTCCAAAAAGTCAGATAACCATCTTTTTCAAAGTCATCTTTTGGGAGAGTTTTAGGTTCACTCTTTAGATAGAATACTTCAACTTCATCAGCAAAATCAAAAACTATTTTTCTATATTCTTCAAACTCTATAATAGCTTCTGTTCCTTTTTCTGAAATATGCTTTATCTTATTGTCTGTTGTATGAATTATTTTCCAATCAATTCCATAAGGACAGCCAGTAATAACAACAAAGTCAATTCCTTTTTCTGCTTGAAACATAAAATGTCCACAACAAGGAAGTAATTGATTTCCATATCCATTTTTCTCACAATCATAATCTGAATATAGAGAACGTAATAGATATAAAGCTGTTGAACTTAGAGTTAGCTTAAAAGTATCTTTATTAGCAATTATTTCATTTCCTATTCTGACAAATACTCTTCCGTGGGCGCAAAGGTCTTTCTCTTGGTCAGTATCTGAAATCCAATGTAGTTCTAAGATTTTTAATTCAAAAGTATTCATAATCAAAAAATATTTTCAGTAAAGCTTTAAAATAAATCTCCACCAAAAATAATTTCTTTTTGACGCTCAGAAGCATAATTTCAGTCTATTTTTGAGGAAGCTAATCTTCGTAGCTATCTGCAATTTTGAATAATTCTAACTTTTATTGGTGCTTCCTTCATGATATTCTATATTTTATTTTTTATCAAAAAATAAAAAAACTGTTCAATAATAAAAATTATCAAACAGTCTTTCATTAATCACTATTTCGCTTTCAAATCAACTTTGATTTCTAACTCTTCAAGTTGTTTCTCATCAATTTTAGAAGGTGCATCTATCATCAAATCTTTTCCTGCATTGTTTTTAGGGAAAGCAATAAAATCCCTGATACTTTGCTCTCCACCAAACAAGGCACAAAGACGGTCAAAACCAAGTGCAATTCCACCATGAGGAGGTGCGCCATACTCAAAGGCGTCCATCAAGAAACCAAACTGTGCTTTTGCTTCCTCATCTGAAAAACCTAAGAAAGAAAGCATTTTTTCCTGTAATGGTCTGTCATAAATACGAATAGAACCTCCACCAATCTCAACGCCATTCAGAACCAAATCATAGGCATCAGCACGAACATCAGCAGGATTAGAATTTAGTTTTTCTAAATCTTGTTTCTTTGGAGAAGTAAAAGGGTGGTGCATTGCAAACCAACGGTTTTCTTCTTCGCCCCACTCTAAAAGAGGAAAATCCACAACCCAAAGAGGTTTGAATTCATCATCTTTTCTAAGCCCAAGCTGATTACCCATTTCTAGGCGTAGCTCACTCATCGCTTTTCTAGTTTTGTTTGCTTCTCCAGCCAAAACCAAAATCAAATCTCCTGCTTTTGCATCACAAAGGTCTGCCCATTTCTTCAAATCTTCTTCATTGAAGAATTTATCTACCGAAGATTTGAACGTTCCATCATCATTACATTTTAAATAAATAAGTCCTGTTGCTCCAATTTGTGGCTTTTTGACAAATTTAGTGAGTGCGTCTAGTTGCTTACGAGAATACGAAGCACAATTTTCTGCTTTTATTCCCAAAACAAGTTCGGCATCATCAAAAACTTTAAAGTCTTTGCCTTTCGTTACTTCATTCATTTCTTTAAATGTCATTTCGAAACGAATATCTGGTTTATCATTACCATAATTTTTCATTGCTTCGTCATACGTCATTCTAGGAAAATCATCTTTCATAGTAATGCCTTTGAGTTCTTTGAAAAGATATTTCAAAAGCCCTTCAAAGTTATTCAAAATATCTTCTTGCGAAACAAATGACATTTCACAGTCAATTTGAGTAAATTCTGGCTGACGGTCTGCTCTCAAATCTTCATCTCTAAAACAACGAACAATCTGAAAATATTTGTCATAACCAGCTACCATCAAAATCTGCTTAAAAGTCTGTGGACTTTGTGGCAACGCATAAAATTCGCCTGCGTGCATACGACTAGGAACTACAAAATCTCGTGCGCCCTCTGGAGTAGATTTAATAAGAAATGGCGTTTCGATTTCCATAAAATCTTTTCCATCTAAATATCTACGCATTGCTTGTGCCATTTTGTGGCGAAGCATCATATTCTTTTGAAGCTTCGAACGACGTAAATCCAAATAACGGTATTTCATACGAAGCTCATCGCCTCCATCTGTATCATCTTCTACCAAAAAAGGAGGCGTTTTAGATTCATTCAAAATTTCTAAGTTAGAAACTTTGAGTTCTATATCTCCTGTTGGAATATCTGGATTCTTAGATGTACGCTCAATGAGTTTTCCTGTTGCTTTGATGACACATTCTCTACCCATTTTTTCTCTAACAAGTTCTAAAAGTTTTGGGTCTGTGCTGTCTTCTTCTAAGAAAAGCTGCGTAATTCCGTATCTATCACGAAGGTCAATCCAAAGTAATTTTCCTTTATCACGAATACGACGTACCCAACCACAAAGAATAATTTCCTCATTTTTTTCTACGTCCGAAAGGCGAAGTTCTCCACAAGTATGCGTTCTTAACATAAATCTATTTTTAAAGGCTTTTAATTTTATATCTTTTTTTCGTACCTTAAAAGGTACGATACAGAATACTCGCACACTAAAGTGTGTGCTACAATATATATTCTGCAAAGGTAAAGTTTTTTTATTACTTCATGTATTTTTTAATTTCTATTTCAGAATCTGTGACATTTATTTTAATAGGTTCATCAGTTCCATTAAATAAAATAACTTGCCAAGCATTTTGAGATAAATCCAATTCAAAAGCTTCATTTTTAGAGTTTTGGAATTTTAAATTACCTTCTGCTATTGTGTCTAAAACAGGAATTTGTAAGGAATCTAAGTATCCTCTAGTCAAACCTAAATAGTACATATTGTCATCTAACACTATACTATATGCTTTCTCATCAGCTTTTTGTAAGCTATCTATTACTTTTTGTGTAGGCATGATAAAAATAGCATAAGGTGTATTAATAACCTCATCTTGAGAAGTGTTCTGTTCTGAAATACAAGAAGAGATAAAAAGATTGATAAGAAATAGAGTGCAAATTATTTTTTTCATATAACTTAAACGTTATTAGTATTTTTACTTATTTTTAGAAAATAAATGTATGAGATTTTAGCAACATACTTTGAAGTAAAAACATGAATTTACCTTCTTACAAAGATATTAAAAAACTAGATTTTTGGGTACCTCCTCAACCTTGTAGTTTGATGTTGACTCTATATGATAAAGAGAACAAAGAAATAAAAGTTGATATGCTTCCTACCGACGAAGGTATAGAAGTATTTAATGAAGAAGAATATACACCACCTCCACACCCAAAAGTGTCTAGAAGACTTTATATCAATGAAGAATTGGTTGAATTTAATCTTTCATTAGAAAAAGAAGTTATCGATATTTTATCAAATTTGATAAGAGATAATCGCTTAGGGCATCCTAAGGGACTTACTGTTATAATGGCTCAAGAAATGATTGATTATTTTAAGTAATAAAATACTCAAATTATTATTGTATATTTGTACTCTATTTTTAAAAAAAATAATTTTTATTAGAAAAATATTTTTGGATTATAAATTCTTTATAACTTAACAGAATTACATTCGTAATTGGCTTCGCCTCTTTGGCAGGTCGTAATCTTTAATTCGTAATTGTTCCTATGGTAGATAAATTAGAAGAAATCAAAAAACGCTTTCATGCCGTTCGTGAGGAAATGATGAATCCTGACTTGATGAACGATATGGATAATTATGCAAAATTAAGTAAGGAATACAAAGACTTAGAAAAAATTGATTTAAAATATGAAGAGTACAAAAAAATATTAAGTAATATTGAAGGAGCAAAATCTGTTTTGAAAGAAGAAAAAGATGAAGATTTTAGAGAAATGGCAAAACAGGAATTAGAGGAATTAGAACCAAAACAAGAGAAGGTAGAAAACGAAATCAAAACACTACTTATTCCGAAAGACCCAGATGATGATAAAAATGCAATTCTTGAAATCCGTGCAGGTGCAGGAGGTGATGAGGCTGGTATTTTTGCAGGCGATTTGTACAGAATGTATCAGCGTTTTGCAGAGGTTCAGAAATGGACATGGGATATAATTTCGTTTAGTGAAGCCACAGCAGGAGGGTACAAAGAAATTGTAGTTTCTGTAACAGGGAATGAAGCTTACGGAAAGCTCAAGTATGAATCAGGTGTACATCGTGTTCAGCGTGTGCCAGATACAGAAAGTCAAGGGCGTGTTCATACTTCGGCTGCATCGGTCGCTGTTTTGCCAGAAACAGATGCCGTAGAAATTAACCTTGATATGGGAGACATCAAAAAAGATACGTTTAGAGCATCAGGAGCAGGTGGGCAGCACGTAAATAAGACAGAATCAGCTATTCGTTTGACTCACCTTCCATCAGGATTAGTAGTTGAATGTCAAGATGGACGTTCACAGCTTCAAAATTATGAACAAGCTTTGAAAGTATTGAAAGCTCGTTTGTATGACCAAGAATTACAAAAAAAGCAAGATGAAACTTCAGAAGTGCGTCGTTCGATGGTAGGACGTGGCGACCGTTCGGATAAAATTAGAACGTACAATTATTCACAAGGGCGTGTTACAGACCATAGAATAAATTTTAGTGTCTTTAATTTGCCTAATGTAATGGATGGAGATATTGGCTCATTTATCGAAGAGTTAAAACTTGCTGAAAATGCAGAACGTTTGGCAGCAGCAGCTGGAGGAGAGTAAATAAAGTTAGAAGTCAGATTTTAGAAAATAGAAGTAAATAGACATAAAAAAAAGGAATTTGAACTTAATCAAACTCCTTTTTTTATGTCTGTATTATTTTGATAGATTATTGTCCTTGTCCTAAAGAATAAGAACGAACGCCATCAAATGTACAAAGGTTTTCTGTTTTGATAATATCAAATCCTTCTTGATTTAATTTACTCATTAATTTTAAGACTTCTTTGTAGTCAATAGCATTTTCATTTTGAGTTTGGAAACGACAACGCCAGTGGTCTGTACAGAATGTTTCAGGGAAACCGTTTGGATAAACTTTTACACCTCTGTTCGTAATCATTTGAAGCTCTAAGTTTGAATCACTATCTAGTGCAGCTTTAGAAAGAGCATCTCCAATTTTGTTTGCATCACGTTTTTTACCTGTTGCATCTGCTGGGTCATTCCAATGCAAGAAAATATCTACTCCTACAAGCTCTTTTTTAGCTATTTTGGTAGGTTCAACGTTGATATTTATTGATTTTCCTTTTCCATACTCAACTGATTTTAAAGTAGTTGGTTTCTGTCCTAATCTTTCGATAACAGCTTCTCCAAATTCTTTTGTTCCTACTTTCTTTGTGCTAATTTCTTCGTTATAAATATCGCCAGTATGAATGCCGTCTTCAATTGTTTTGAGCCACGCATTTTGTACTTTTTCAGCAATATCACCCTGTCCGATATAAACTAACATCTGAACAGCTCCTAATAAAAGACCAGAAGGATTTGCAATTCCTTTTCCTGCAATATCAGGTGCAGAACCGTGAATAGCTTCAAACATCGCAAAGTCATCTCCAATGTTAGCAGAACCTGCCAAGCCCACCGAACCTGTAATTTCGGCAGCTACATCAGAAAGAATATCGCCATACAAATTAGGCATCACAATTACATCAAACTGCTCTGGTTTTGTTGCTAGTTTTGCAGCTCCTATATCAACAATCCAATGCTCTTTTTCTATTTCTGGATATTCTTCGCCTATTCTATCAAATGTTTTATGAAAAAGACCGTCCGTAATTTTCATTATATTATCCTTCGAAAAACACGTAACTTTCTTACGGTTATATACCTTTGCATATTCGAAAGCATAACGAATAATTTTTTCTGTTCCTACGCTAGTAATAAGTTTCAAACATTGCGTTACTTCGTCAGTCTGCTGATGTTCAATTCCTGCGTATAAATCTTCTTCATTTTCTCTTATAATTACGGTATCCATTTTTGGATGTTTCGTCTGTACATACGGATTGTATGAAACACAAGGACGAACATTTGAATAAAGTCCTAATGTTTTACGTATCGTAACATTCAAGCTTTTAAAACCTCCACCTTGAGGAGTTGTGATAGGAGCTTTCAAAAACACCTTTGTCTTGCGCAAAGATTCCCATGTTTCAGGAGTGATTCCAGCTGAAAAGCCACTTTTATATACTTTTTCTCCAATTTCTACTTCTTCAAAATCTATTCTTGCTTCGGCAGCTTCCAAAATAGAGAGCGTGGCATTCATAATTTCCTCGCCTATTCCGTCGCCTTTAGCAACAGTAACTAATGTTTTTTTATTCACAGGTTTTTGTTTAAATGTTGTGTCTTGTGTGTCTGTGTAATTTCCGTCGGATACTAGCATAATAGATTTTTTAATAACGTAAAAGAGAAAAATAATTGTTTATTGGTATTGGTTGCTTGAAATAACTTCAAGAACTTAATCAAGTAAAATAGTAATTACTTAATCAAATTAATCAATGTTGATAGTTTTACTAACTAACACAAAAGTAATATAATTGTTTTGGTTTAACAAGCTTTTGTAAAGGTTTAAGGTCTAATGAAATACAACGCTATAATGATAGTTTTGTTTATAATAATCATTTATAAAAACTTGTTCTGAACATAATAATTGTTAATAAAATAGATTATATATAACTATAATATCGCATTTTTCGTACTAAGATAATATATTTTAAACTAAAATAAAAGACGATGAGTCCATTTTTTAAACTATTTAGTTTTGTGTGTTTTTGTGCAGTGTTCTTTTTCAATTTTTCTCTCAAAGTCTTTGCCCAAACAAATTACGATAAGAACTCAAAAAACGTAATCTACATAGAAGGTGCTGGAGCTGGTGGGTATGGTTCTATCAATTACGAACGACTTTGTTTTTCTTCCTCAAAAACAGCATTTGCTTTTAGATTGGGAGTAAGTACATATTATTTGAATGACTATACAGATACATTTAATCCTGAAATTATACTGCCTGTTGCATTGCATTTTTTGTATGGAAAAAATCACAAATTAGAGGTTGGAGCAGGACAAACAATCACTTCTTTTGTAAGAGCGAGTCGACAAGACTTTCAACCAAAGCGAGATGTTCGTAATCATACTCATTTTATGTTGGGTTATCGTTATCAAAAAAATAAAGGTGGTTTTATGGTTAGAGTTGCTTATACGCCTATACTTGAATTTAATACAGATTATCAACATTGGGGAGGTCTTGCTGTTGGTTATTCATTTTAACAGTATTATTTACTCATTTTTTAAACTCTTATTTTTATACATGAAAAAATTATTACTCATACAACGAATCATTTTTATTTTCCTTTTTTCTCTATTCTTTAGTATTGCTTTTACTTCTTGTAACTCAGAGGAAGTGGATATTGATTTATCTGAAAGAAATATAAAAGTAATCGGACATGGTGGAATGGGAATCGGACAAGTTTATCCTATGAATAGTTATGAATCAATTATGTATGCTTTGAGCTTGGGAAGTGATGGAGTAGAAATTGATGTTCAGATGACAAAAGATGGTGTTTTGGTAGCTTTTCATGATGAAGAGTTAGAAACCAAAACAAATAAAACAGGTAAAATTTATGAACAAACGTGGGAACAAATAAAAGGTGCTGAGTATACAAGCTCTGCACCTTATACGAAATATAGAGTTGTTCGCTTAGAAGATATTTTTGAACATGTTCCTAATCTTGAAAAGTATATTTTAGCTTTAGATATAAAAAGTTTTAATCCTTCTACTTCGGTAGATTACTCTAGTCAATTAAATGCTTCACTTATTTCTTTACTAGAAAAATACAAGCAAAAACGTAATCTCAACTTAAATAACATATATATAGAATTTAAGAGAACAGATTTAATAGAGTCTTTGCAAAATGAACGTCCTAATTATCAAATCTTTGTTTATGAAACTTTTGAAATAGCGTTAGAAAAAGCTAGAAGGTATAACCTAAAAGGAATTACAGTTCAGAACGATGATTTGACGAAAGAAAATGTAGAACAGGCACATAACGAAGGTTTTTTGGTTGCTACTCTCAATACCCATTCGAAAGCTAGAAATATAGAAGCTATTAATAAAGGTGTAGATTATATCCAAACAGATAAAGTAAAACATTTGCTCAAAATCTTGAAATAGAAAAAGAATCAAATTTTTAGTTAAAAATAATTCAAAGTAGTAAAGAATATAAAAAAAATCATTAAAATTGATTTATTGAATCAACAATTATTAATCAAGCCAATCACTGAAATATGCTTTCTCTACAAAACATCCATAAATCTTATCATACCACAGCACAAAGTATGCACGTCTTGAAGGGAATTGATATGACTATCAATGAGGGCGAACTAGTTTCAATAATGGGTTCTTCGGGCTCTGGAAAGTCTACATTACTTAATATCTTGGGAATGTTAGACAATTATGATAAAGGAGAATATTGGTTAGATAAAGTATTGATAAAAAACCTTTCTGAAAAACAAGCAGCTATTTATCGCAACAAATTTTTAGGTTTTGTCTTTCAATCTTTCAATTTACTTTCCTTCAAAACAGCAGCTGAAAATGTAGCTCTTCCCCTCTATTATCAAAAAGTAGGGCGCAAAGAAAGACAGATTTTAGCAGAAGAATATTTAGAGCGTGTTGGACTTCGCCAATGGGCGCATCATTTACCTTCAGAGCTATCAGGTGGACAAAAACAGCGTGTTGCTGTCGCTAGGGCATTGATTACAGACCCAAAAGTGATTTTAGCTGATGAGCCAACAGGAGCATTAGATACAACGACTTCTTATGAAGTAATGGAACTCTTCAAACAAGTTCATCAAAGTGGCAAAACTATCGTTATCGTAACTCACGAAGATGATATTGCTGCAAAAACAGAACGGGTTATTCGTTTGAGAGACGGAAATATTGAAACGCAAGGAGAAAGAAAAGAGAAACAAAATATTAATCTGAATAAGTCTTAAATAAGCAATAAGTTACAGTTAGTAAAAGAAATTCCAAAAGACTAAAAAAAGAGATAATGATCTTTTAAAACCTTGAATTATTTATTTTATTGAATAATTCTATTATTAACTTGTCTTTTTAATAGTACTATTAGCAAAAAAAGGTTGTATTTAATTTTTTCTCTATTTTATAGTAGGTTTTCTATTATTCTGTCTTAGAAGTAGGCACACTTATTGCAAAATTGGTAAATAAGTGCGAATACGAACAATGATTGACTGTTTTGCAAGATTTTATCTTAGCTTTCAAATACTATCATAATAAAAGTATAACTACAAAATCGCCTTTATCATTTGCCTTTAACTTTTAATAAAAATATAGCCTTAGCATATGAAAATTTTAACTTTCTGTATTGCAGCAGCCTTGTCTATCAGTTCTACTGTTTCATTTTCTGCTCCTTTTTTAAATTCTACAAAGAATACTGATACTTCTATTACTAACAAATTAGAAACGGAAGCATACAAAACAAACAAACTTGCCTACAAATCAGTAGGAGATAAAGGTTTTGATGCCGCTAATACTATTATTAAATGTGAGGATGGAAATTTTATACTTTTAGGGCGTACAGATTCGTATGGTGCTGGTGATATGAATATGAGTGCAATAAAAGTAGATGCAAGTGGAAATATTCTTTGGAATAAGAATTATGGTGCAGAAGAAAGCGAAGAAGGATATGCAGGAATACAAACAGCTGATGGAGGTTTTGTTTTTGCAGGTTATTCAGATTCTTATGGTGCTGGTTCGGATATAAAAGATGGTTGGGTAGTTCGTACAGATGCAAAAGGAATTCGTATTTGGGACAAGACATTTGGGTCTAATCAAAGTATAGATGAAATTTATAGTATTGTTGCTACCGACGAAGGAAACTATGTGATTTTGATGAACAGTATTCCTATCTCAACAGGAAAAAGTGATATTATGCTCTTAGAAATAAATGATAAAGGAGAAACAATTTGGAAAAAAAGTTTTGGTGGAAAGAGTAGCGAACAAGGACACTCTTTGGCTAAAACTGAAAATGGATATTTGATTGCAGGGCATGTAGAAGGCGAAATGATGACAAAATGGGATATGCTCTTGATACAAGTAGATAAAGAAGGTAATAAAAAATGGGAAAAAACGTATGGTGGTGGAGACAACGAAATGGCAAATGTAGTCAAAGTAATGCCTTCTGGTAATATCCTAATTGCTGGTTATTCTTATACGTACGCAGAAGGAAGCCATGATGCATGGATAGTTTGTACAGACAAAAACGGAAAGAAAGTGTGGGATAAAAATTTTGGTGGGTTAAGTACAGATGAAGCCTTTGATATTTTAGTTACTGATAACTCTGAAATTATCTTGATAGGTTATACTGATATTTACAAGGCTGATGAATATGGAAATAATGTAAGTGTTCTTTCTAATGAGATTATGATTAATAAATTAGACTCTAAAGGAAAAGAAATTTGGACAAGAACATTAGGAGGAGAGAAAGACCAAGTAGCTAAAGCTGGAGCAATTGCTAATGACGGAAGTTTTGTCTTGGCTGGTTATACCAACGAAAATATGGATGAAAGAAATGTAGATATGCTTATTTTGAAAGTATCTGCTGACGGAAAATAATAACTTAAAATAGAAGTTATTCTACCGTCAAAAAAAATAGATTAGCCGAATTTTTCATTTTATTAGTAATGAGAGGTTCGGTTTTTGTTTGTTTTTCATAAATTGCTGACTTTCCTCAATAATAAAATGAATTTTAAGCATAATTTAAGTATAAATAGACAGAGTATTTTTGAGAAACAATTATAATTATTTAGTCCTACAAATTAGAATACAGAAGCAGAGATGAGAATACAAGGAATAAAACATACTACAAGTTCTTTTTTTTTATTTATAAGCAAAAACAAGTTTTCGATTTTTGTCTTCTCTATAATTATGATGCTTGTCTTTTTCATAAAAAATAACTCTTTTGCTCAAGATTTTGAATCTCCTTTAGCTATAAACACCAATACCCTTGCTCCTACTTCAACTATCGTCAAGGGAAAGTTATTTGCATACCACTATAAAGATACAGAAAAAGAAAAGCTAGAAGTAAATTTGAGGGTCAAAAATGTTCGTACACAAGAAAAACAATTGAGAGTATTTTCGCCTGATACTGTTACAGGAAACTATTTTATGTTCTTGCTTCCTGATGAACGTTATGAAATTAGTATTCAAGTAAAAGGGTTTCGTCCTTATGTAATCGTTGTTTTTATTCCTCCCCAAACATTTATCTACCAGCTCAATCGTGAGATTGTTTTTGAACCTATTTTACTTTTAGATAAACACATCGGACAACACAATTTTTTTGAAACTCACTCTCAAAAACTACTTAATTATTATGATTCTGCTGCCTTTCATAATTATGATACTGATAGATTTGAAGTTTTGAAAGAATTGGTAGATTATACCATGAACAAAGGAAGTATAGAAGCTCTTGATAGTTTAGAGAAAATCACAGTAAATGAATCTAAACCAGTTATTCCCACTGAGTATGTTTCTTCAAAGTTAAATCCAACAGATAAGTTCAAGCCTATTTTTGATAAAATAGAAGAAAGTTTTTCTCACGGTTCTTGGGAATATATTGATAAACTTTATGCAAAACAAAGTACAGGAAATACTTATTATGCACAAGCAAATAGTATTTCAACAGCTCAAAAAGAAAATCAAAAAACAATTGTAACCCATTTTGTTCTTTTTGATGGAAAAAATGCCAAAAAATTAACAAGAGAACAAAAAACTAAGTTGAAGCAAGTTGCTTCATTCCTTAATAATGACCCAAGTTTGATAATCGAAATCTTTGGAAGAACATACTCAAGAGCTAAAAAAGAAAATCTAAATGCAGAATATAGTTCGGATGATGAGGCACAAAAACGACTTCGTATGTCAGCAAAACGTACAAAACAAGTTTTTAAATACCTAAAAAGACGAGTAGATGATAAAAGTAAGTTTCATTATATTGTTTATGGAATGAGCGAAAAACTTGATGATGCTGTTTTGAAAGAATCCATAAAAGTAAATGAGAGCGATAATAATAACGAGAACAGAGAAAATTTGATTCTAACACAGTTACCTCCAAAGTCGCCAAGAGTAGAACTTGTTATTAGCGTGGAATAATAATAATATATATTCCTGCTTAGTCAAAAAGAGGAATCTATAACTTTGCAAAAAAACGCATTTCTTGTAATGCTGTTGTTATTATTTTGACATAGCGACAACTACAAGATAGTTTCTAAAAAACTCTAACTAAATAAAAAGGGTCTAGTTATTTCTCAAGTCAGTAATTACTACTAACAAAATTAGCCTTCTTAGAAAATTTTCTAGGAGGCTAATTTTTTTATTTAAAGAAAAATCTCTAAGTAAAACGAATAAGATTTTTGGAGTAATTAATTAATACGCAATTAAGTTGAAACCTAAATCAACATCTTCTGCATATTCCTCTCCACTTTCAAGCATATCAACATCATCTTTCTCATAGTACCAATTTACGGTAACATTGCCACCCTTAGACTTATTGTACTCTTCAAGTAAGTCAAAAATTTCTAAGAAACGGCGAGAAGAAGAAGTATTGAAATACGTCATTCTGAAATTGAATGTAAAGGTTCTTCCTTCTTGCTCTAAATAGTTATTAAGCCACTCAAAAATGGGCTGAAAAAATTCAATAGTGTATTCATGGTATGATTCACCAGAGATTTCTAAAACTCCTTCTTCAGGAGCAAAATTAACAGTAGGGATGTAGTTTTCACCTTCGATTTGGAAGTTTTCCATACGAATTTATATTTTTTTAAAAGTTTATTTATCTAATCTTACGGTAATAGTTAAAAATGACTGGCTTGGATAATCAGGATGTGGATAAGCTTCTCCAATCAAAGGGTTGTTGGATTTGCGAACCATATCAATTAAACCAATATTAGCACCTGGTTTGTTTGCACGTTGAGGTGCACGACGTTGTTCTTTGTAATATTTTTTTAGCTCATCGTCATCTAAAGAATTTATATACTGACAACGTTCCATGACGTGGTCTAATACAGAGTTTTCTATCAGATTTGAGGATGAAATCAAAAAATGGTCATCAGCTTCACTTACTAAAAGATAGCCTACACCAATAGGCTTGTCTTCCTTTATAGAATATGATTTTTCTATAGAATGAAGACTTACATTTTGAGAAAGCTCAATAAATATTGCAAATATCTTACGACCAATATTTGGATCTTCTTGAGAACTTTTGCGTTTCAAACTACTCGCCAAACGAGAGAGCAAATCTTGAGAAACTACTCCTTGAAAAGCCAGTAACGTTTGATGTTTACGCATTTGGTCGTAAAAATCATATATGACGAAATCGTTATCCATACGCCTAGAATCTAGAATTAAATATAATTTTTTCAAAAAAAACTGAAACTCAAAACTCAACTCAATATGAGTTTGTTTTAGTCTAATAATTTCAAATATACTTTAATGTAGTATCAAATACCTTATCTTTTCTTAAAGAATCGTTACAAATTGGATAAGATTCATTGTTTTTTCGATAAAACACTACAATCAATCAGATAATATATCCTTATAACATCTTTATTTAAGATAAAACTCTGCAAGTATTTATAATTAGAGTAAAGTCTCAATAGCGAAACTAAACAAAAATTAACAGAAATAAAATCAATCAATCAGATTTTTTTAAAATTACTCATTTTATTCAAAAGCTAATCACTTTCATTATTTCAACTGTTTGCTTAATAATTAGTTTTGAAAGTACGTATTTTTATTCAAAAGAAAAAGTAACTAGCTCGGTTATTTTTTATCTAATAGGAATTATCTTGAAAAAATAGAAGTTTTATAACACAAATTTGCTATTTTAGGGTTATTAGTCTAGTAAATCAATTTTATTCAATTTTTTAAACTTAAATTTTTTAATTATGCGTTGGAAAGGAAGACAAGGAAGTGGTAATGTAGAAGACCGTCGTGGAAGTAGCGGTGGTGGTGGTTTTGGGAGAATGGGTGGTGGAATGGGCAAAGCTGGTTTAGGCATTGGTGGTGTTATTATTGTCATTATTGTGATGCTTTTGGGAGGAGACCCCTCAGCTATTTTAGGAGGAGCTTCTACTGGAGGTTCTGTCCCTGTTCGGACTGAAAATAGAGCAAATACAACTAGCGAAACAGGACAACCCACGGACGATATGGGAATGTTTACTTCTGTCGTTTTGAAAGACACAGAAGATGTTTGGAACAAAATCTTTAGAGAAGAACTCAATGCTGATTACCCAGAACCCAAACTAGTCCTTTTTAGTGGAGTAACAAGTACAGCTTGTGGACAAGGACAGTCTGCAACAGGCCCTTTTTATTGTCCAGCAGACCAAGATATTTATATTGACCTTACCTTTTTCGACGAATTACAAAATCGTTTTGGTGCAGGAGGAGATTTTGCAGCAGCTTACGTAATTGCTCACGAAGTAGGTCATCATATCCAAAAACAACTTAGAGCAAGTGATTATGTAAATAGCCAAAGAGGAAGGGTTTCGAAAGTAAAACAAAATGAACTTTCTGTTAGGCTAGAACTACAAGCTGACTTTTATGCAGGTGTTTGGGCGCATTATGCTGATAAGTGGAAAGGTGTTTTGGAAGAAGGCGACATAGAAGAAGCTCTAAATGCAGCAAATGCTATCGGAGATGACCGTCTTCAAAAACAAGCTCAAGGCTACACTGTTCCAGAATCATTTACACATGGAACATCAGCACAGCGTAAAAAATGGTTTTTAAAAGGTTATCAGACAGGAGATATTCGTCAAGGAGATACTTTCAAAACAAATGATTTGTAGGCTCTAAAATTGTATTTTATTGTACATTTTTTCCATTCCTCGCTCAACTCAAGCCGAATTCTTTTCTGTTAGCTTTATGTATTCGCTTTATAGCTGTGATTTTTGTGTTTTAATTTGAATACTTTTCTGATTTTTGTTTCAAAAATTTAGATTCGTGCTAGTTTAGAAATACAAATACACGGCAGGATGCTAAATATATAGTAATCACTTGCTAGGAAGTAAGTGAGGGGATTTGTGAGGTATGTTTGTTGTTGGTCATCGTAACGGCAAGCCGAAACTAAAGACACAACAACGGCTTTCTTTTACTTATTTAAATGGGAACACCAACAAGAACGCAGAATATAGTTATAAACAATGAGTAAAAGCATAATTAAATTTCCTCCACCTTATTACAATGTAGAGGTTAGTCTTAAGTACCCTAGTTCAGAAGAGACAGAAAAATTTATACAACATATTTTTGCTTATTACATAAGGACAAAGATATTTGGTACAGATGACATTCTTGATAAAGTACATAGAATAACAAATATGTATAGCATAAAATGGATAAATGATTGGACACTAAGAGTGGCAACAAGTAGCGATGATGACCTCTTTGTTAAAGTAGTTTGTTTCTTAATACCAAGTTGGATTTCAAATAGAATGTTCAATCATCATATTATAACAGGTTACATAGTTAGACTGTCAAATAAGGATATAGATGAGTTGATGAGTTGTAACTTTGAAAAAATATTTTTTGAAATAACTCCTTATGTTGTAGATAATGAAATCTCAGAATTATCTTTTTTATGGAAAGAAATGTTAGATGACATATGCATAAAATATGAGGACGAGTTAAATTATGAGATAATATATAAATCTAATGGTAAAAAATTGACTAATGATGAAAAATATGTTAAATACATGCACTTATTCTATGATGAAAAATATTATGATTCTATAATAAGAAAATTGATAGAGGAAGGCATAGAAATAGCATATAATTAGAAAATCCCCTGCTGCTGCTCGGCTGCCCCGTTCGGCTGAGTCTTCCAAAGACTAAAAAATAAAAAAATAAGTGTTGGGCGTAGTCTGCGACTACGACCTATCAGTATGGTAAATCTTCAGATTTGCGAGGGAAGTGATTGTATTTGTCATTAGTGAAGAAAGCTATTATCATTATAGTAGTGCAAATCCATTATCGCCTTTAAAAATGAATGGAGAAGAGTAACATTAGCAACTAGCAGTTAATGTCAAGTTCATTTTTTCAAAGATTTCTCTTATTGAAGCTGTTTTTGTCAAAATTTTGTCATTTTAAATTCTAAAAGTGGTTTTTAAAATTCCTCTATTAAAAAACTAAATTTATTTAGATTTGTAATTGGTATGCTTTTTTAAGAAATTTGTACTTTAATTTTTCAAAATAGAATTTAATTAAGAATACGAAGTAATTAGTAGTTATATCGTAATTCATAATTTGTAATTCGTAATTCTCAAAAAGTATATATGAGTTTATTAGTAGTCGGTTCGGTTGCCTTTGATGCCATCGAAACACCTTTCGGAAGTTCAAAAAAAATCATTGGTGGAGCAGCCACTTATATTAGCCTTTGTGCTTCTTACTTTACCAAACCGATTAATTTGGTAGCCGTAGTGGGTGGCGATTTTCCAAAAGATAAAATCAAAATGTTAGAGTCGCATGGTGTAAATACCGAAGGGCTACAAATAAAAGAAGATGAGAAATCATTTTTTTGGAAAGGAAAGTATAACAATGACATGAATTCTAGAGATACTCTTATCACAGAATTGAATGTACTTGAAAATTTTGACCCAATTCTTCCAGAGTCATATCAAGATTGTGAATATTTAATGTTAGGAAACCTTGCGCCACAAGTTCAGCGTACGGTTATCGAAAGATTGAAAAAACGTCCGAAACTTATCGTTATGGATACAATGAACTTTTGGATGGATGTAGCCCTAGAAGAATTAAAAAAGACATTAAAGCTTGTTGATGTTCTTTCTATTAATGATGAAGAAGCTAGACAATTATCAGGAGAGTATTCTCTTGTAAAGGCTGCTCGTAAGATTCATGCAATGGGGCCTAAATATGTTATTATCAAAAAAGGAGAGCATGGCGCACTTCTTTTCCAACTTGATGAAGGAGATGATAAAATTTACTATGCTCCAGCACTTCCATTAGAAGAAGTATTTGACCCAACAGGTGCAGGAGACACTTTTGCTGCAGGTTTTATTGGGTATATGGCACAACAAGGAACTATTGATTTCCAAACGATGTCAAAAGCAGTAGTTAAAGGCTCTGCCATGGCTTCTTTTTGTGTAGAGAAATTTGGAACAGAACGCCTAGAAAATCTTTCTCCAAAAGAAATTGCACAACGTGAACGTAAGTTTGCTGATTTGATAGGAACTGTATTTGTATAACGATTTGTATTTTAGTAAATAAAATATTAGTTTGATAAATTAAGTTTCCTAAAGAATAAAGGAAATTTGATATATCATTTCTATGAAGTTGTTTAAGAATATAGATTTTCTTTAAAATTGGGTTTACAAAATCAATTTTAAAAAATAACATTGCCTTTGTTGGTTTTTAGCATAGCAGAACCAATAAATACGTGTATAAAATCTATTCTTAAACGACTTCTATCCAAAAAATAGTCAGAATCAAATTAAAATATTTAAAAGTCAAGACTAGTGAAAAAAATTATAAAATATCGCTTTTTGCTTTTCTCAATTTCATTAGTTTATCTAATAAATTTGTCTAGTTGTGTAACAACACAACCATCTACTTCTTCGACAGCTTCTGTTTATAATGAAGATTTGGCAGCTTTCAGAGTAGCTCTTGCAACTTATGAAGCTCCCTCAAAAGAAATAACAAAAGTAGAGAATACAGAAACTAGTACATCACAAACAAACCAAACAAATGGAACTCCTCCCACTTCCGATGAAATGGCAGTAGATGCAATGCTTTCTCGTTTGGCTGAAAAAAATTCTCAACTCAAATCTTTATCTGGTTATCGTATTCAACTCTATACAGGTTCGGATAGTGATAAAGCAAATGAAGTGAAAAATAAAGCAAGTTATACACTTTCTGTACATGGGTTAAGAGCAGAATCTGTTTATGAACAACCTTTATTCAAAATAAAAGCAGGTTATTTCGTTAGTCAGTTGGAAGCGCAAAGACAACTTGTTGCTATAATAGATGATTTTCCAGAAGCTATTTTAGTCCCTGAAAAAATTAATCTATCTATTTTAAGAGCAAGATATCAGGGGGCAAAAGAGGAAGAATAGGTTGAAATCGTATTAACAAAGCACAAACTTCGCTTTTTTTGAAAAAAAATGACTTAAAAGTTGCTATAAAATTGTAGTTTTTCTTACTTTTAAAGAAAAATAATGTAGTAGGCGTTTAGAACTCATTTTTTTAGTGAACCTCCTCAATTTTTTTCAACGTTACTTTTCAAGCTAAACTATAAAAGCAGTACACCAAAAACGTACATTCAAGAAATTATTATGGCAAAACTCACAAATATAATAAAGCAATTATCTGAAAAAGATTACCAAGCAATACATGATTCATTAATTGTCAGTAATGCTGATAAATCTGCTTTTTTACTTAAAGCCTTGCGAGAAAGAAGTTTAGCAGATGGAAAAGTAATGGAAGAGTTAGATGTAAATACAAATGCGTATTATACACTTCGCTCTCGTTTGAATCAAAAGATTGAAGAATATTTGCTTCAGCAAATGGAAAGTCCTCGTACTGACTTACTCAAAAAAGTAGCTAATATCAACGAAGTTCTCTTTACTAAAAAGAAAACAATTTCTATTGCTACCATCAAGAAACTTGAAAAAGAATTATTAGATTATGACCTTTCTAATGAACTTACTCTTGTTTATAAGGCACTCAAAAAACTTCACGTTCATACCCCAGAACACTACGAATATTCTCAACTCTATAATAAACATGTAGCCTATATGTTAGCTATTGATAGAGCAGAAGACATTTTATCAGATTATTTCAAAAAGTTTGGAGTTTATTCCATGACAGGTGATGAAGTAGAGCGTTTAGGACTTACACTTCTCAAAAATGAGATTGAAAATGTGGCTCGTCTTTATGAATCACATCGTTTATTCGTTTATCAAAGTTGTATTAATATCTTCCATAGATTATTTGTCGAAGGCGATGAGGGAATAGATGACGATGAAGAGCCAATTGAGGATATTTTGATAAAAGTAAATAAAATATTTGCGACTTACGAAAAGGATACAATTTATTATCACTTCCGTTTGTTATTCGAATTTTTACGTTTAGAATACTATAATTATTATAAAGTATATCGCAAAGCAGAAAAATATTATGAAGATGTAAACGAAGCAATAGGTGATTTGCTAACTAATTATAGTTGGTACACGTATCCTTCACAGTTTTTGCATACTAAAATCGAGCGTTGTATTCGTGCTGGTGAACAAGCATATATGCACGTAGAAAATGAAATGTTATTTACTGATTATGAAGCAGACGAAGATGATATGCCAAAATATATTGAGTATATTACCTACCGTGCAATTTCTTGTCATTATGCTGATAATTATGAAGAAGCTTCTCGTTGGTTGAATAACCTTCTGAACAACGTAAATTTGAAAAAATACCCACATGCTCAATTAGAAATAAAATCTATCTTAGCTTTGGAGTATGCAATTATGAAAGAGTATGATTTATTTAATCAACTTGTAAGTAGCATTCAGCGTCAAATTAGATTGATGGGCAAAGAAAACTGCGAACACATCATTAGTTTTGTGAAGATTTTGAAAACAGCTGTGAATGATACCAAACGCAACAAGCAGCATAAAATTCGTGCAATCTTTAATAAAATGAAAGACCACGACAGAACGCATTTCTCGCCTACAAAATATATTTTGTTCGATGAAAAACTAATGGGAATGATTTGCTAAATTTGATTAATGAAAAGGCTATATTTTTTTCTATTTTAGAAAATGTCCTTTCGTTTTATAAAATTAGTTGTTATATTTCATATATTATTCTTTCCTACAAACACTAATTTTTATTCGTATGGCAGGTTCTTATCAAGTAAATCATGTAGAAAATCCAAAAGGCAATTATATTCATGTAGAAATGAAAGGTTTTTTGGTATTAGAAAAGTATCAACCGTGTTGGTTAGAAGTATTAGATTTGATAGAAGAAAAGCAAACTAATAAACTCTTAGTAGATATGAGCCAAAGCAAAGTTATTGCTGAAGAGAACCGAGATTGGCTCAAAGAAAACTATTTTCCGAAGGCTTATGAAGTTTCGAATGCTAAGTTTTTCAAAGTAGCTCGTATTGTAGCAGAAGATATTTATAATCAAATGTCTTTGAAGCAATTAGATACAATGAGAAATGAAGGAGATTACTCTGAAGAATCTAAGAATTTTAAGACAAAAGATGAAGCTCTAAATTGGTTACTTGCTTAAAAATAGATTTAATCGGGTAAACAAAACTTCTTTACAAACCTTATAAAATTTCCTTATATGTATAAGATAATTTTATAAGGTTTTTTAATTATGAAACGTGTGATGCTGATAAGTGCCACACAAAGAGGATTATTTTGATTGAAATAACTTTTATGAATACAGCTTTTTTTATTGCTCGTCGTTATTTTTTTGCTAAGAAAAAACGAAATTTCATTAATCTCTTGACTTTTATGTCAATGATTGGTGTTGCTATCGGAACGGCAGCACTTATTATTGTGCTTTCAGTCTTCAATGGACTAGAAAATCTGACACGAAAACTTCATACAGCTTATAATGCTGAACTTAAAATTTCGGCTAAAGAAGGAAAATCATTTCTTTTGAATGATTCTTTGATACAAACTGTCAAAAGTGTAGAAGGAGTAAAAGTAATTACAGAAGTAATTGAAGATAATGCGCTTATCCAATACAAAGGAACACGAATGGCAGTGCATTTGAAGGGAGTAAGTGATAATTTTTCAAAGCAATATCAACTCAAAGACCAAATTATTGATGGACAATTCAAAATAAAAGAAGGAAATTTAGATTTTGCACTTTTGGGATATGGTGTCTATACGATGCTTTCTGTTGCTATGAATGATGAAGTTACGCCTCTGCAAGTATGGTATCCCAAAAAAGGAGTAAAGAATATTTCGCCTACTAACCCATTAAATGCCTTCAATCAAGAAGCTATAATGACAGGAGGGATTCTTTTTATCGAACAGCAATTTGACCAAAACCACGTCATTGTTCCTCTTTCTTTTGCTCAAAAACTAACTGATTATGGTAAGGAACGAACTTCTTTAGAAATCAAAGTGAAAGAAGGATTTTCAATAAAAAAAGTCCAGCGAGAACTCAAACGAGAATTAGAAGATAAATCTGGACTGTTAGTAAAAGATGCTCAAACAGAAACTGATGGGAAATTTAAAGGGAAGTTTTTGGTAGAAAATGCTGAAGAACAACAAGCAAGTATTCTAAGGGCGTTCAAGATAGAACGTTTTTTTGCTTATATCGCCTTTTCATTTGTTCTTGCACTAGCTAGTTTTAATATCTTCTTTTCTTTGGCAATGTTGGCAGTAGAAAAACGATATGATATTTCGCTTTTATTTTCTATTGGAGCTTCCAAATCTATGATACGAAGACTTTTTTATTTTGAGGGTTCGATAATCGCTTTGATAGGTGCAACAGTAGGAATTATTTTGAGCGTTTCAATGATTTTAGCACAGCAACAATGGGGTTTTGTGCCTTTAGGAAATGGCAATTCGATTGTAGAATCATATCCTGTTGAGTTGGAGTATTTAGATGTTTTGTGGGTCTGTATTACAGTTGTTTTGGTTACTATTTTGGCTTCTTTTGTACCTGCTCGTAATGCTTCTCGTACTTCTATTACAGCAAATTTATTGAAATAGAAGATAATTTTGTCTTTTATTTATGGAATTGAATACAATTTATCATCTAAGGTATAAAATCACAAAATTGGTTTTATGCCTTTTTTTGATTTTCTTGTTTTAGAAAAAACCTTGTTAATCTTTTAAAGACATCAATAACCATAAATATTTATAAGAAAACTTCAAATTAACTACTACTTTTATGAAAACTTCAAAGTTATTCCTCTCTTTATTTTTAACTGTATCAATTTATTTTGTTGCCTTACAATCAAATTCTGTATTTTCTCAAAATCATAACTCTCAATCCATAACCAGTAAAATCGAATCTGTAACTGTTTTTAGAAGTAGAGCGCAAGTTACACGAACCACAAAAGCAAATCTAAAAGCAGGAAAAAACGAAATTATCTTTACAGGACTGTCTCCAAAGTTAGTCGAAAGTAGTTTTCAGCTTTTGGCTAATTCTAGTCAAGTAACTATTTTTTCTGTTCAGCCAACTATAACGAGTCGTAGAAATCCACAGGCGTGGAAAATTTCTGAGAAAATTAGAGATTCACTTCAAGATGCAAGAATAAATCAAAAAGAACTTTCTGATGATTTACAAATCTTACAAAATGAAGAAGCTCTTTTAATAAGTAATCAAAAAATTAGTAGTCAAACACGTCCACTTACTCCGACAGAATTAGCTGCAATGGCAGATTTTGTCAGAAAAAGAATCTCAACAGTTCGTAAAGAAATTAGAGAAGTAAATCAAGAACAAGCTGAAAATAATCTACTTATCAATCGTTTGCAGCAAGATTTATCTCGTATGCTCAATAAAAGTACAAATTCAAGTTTTGATTTGGCAGTAGATATTCCTTCTGGGGAAGTAATTGTGAGCTTGGAAGCTAAATCTGCTGTGAGTGTAGAGTTTATGTTGCAGTATTTGGTTACAAATGTTTCTTGGAATCCTGTTTATGATTTGAGAGCAAAGGAAGTAGGCGAACCAATGGAAATTTCATACAGAGCACACGTAAGTCAGACCACAGGAATTGATTGGAAAGATATAAACCTAACTTTATCTACGGCTGACCCAACTCAAAGCACCGAAACGCCTGAGTTTTATGCTCAACATTTGAAAATTTATCAACCTGTTGCTGCATTTAAAAAGCAAAAAACACGATATGCAAGAGCAGAAAAAGCAGCAACAGTAGATGCAGCTTGGGGAGATGGTGGAGGTTATAATGATGATATCAAGGCAGAAGAATCAGCTTCTATTGCAGATTATACGACAGTAAAAGAATCAGCTTTATCAGCTGAGTTTGAAATTAGTTTGCCTTATACAATTCTTTCTGATGGAAGAAAGCAGCTTGTAGAAGTTTCGAAAATGGAAGTAGAAACAGATTATCAATACACCGTTTTTGCAGGAAAAAACAAAGAAGGTTTCTTAATGGCAAATCTTTCAGACTGGCAACAATATCAACTCGTTTCAGGTAATGTAAATATTTATTTTGAGAATAAATTTGTAGGCAAAACCTATCTTGATACACAAAACTCAGGTGATACATTAGCCGTTTCGTTAGGAAAAGATAGCCGAATTGTAGCCGAAAGAATCACACTCAAAGACAAAAACAAACGTAAATTTATTGGTTCAAATATAAAGGAATCAAAATCTTTTGAAATTATTGTCAAAAATAATTTGAGTCGCAAAGTAAATGTAAAAATTATTGACCAAATTCCTCTTTCTATGGATAGCCGAATTGAAGTAGAAACAGAAAATCTAAGTGGTGGAGATTTGAATTCTAGAACAGGTCAAGTAATTTGGAATACAGAAATTTCTGCAAGTGATTCTAAGAAATTCAAATTAGAATATACCATCAAATATCCAAAAGGAAAGCAACTAGATACTAATTTTGTGGAAACGAATTAATGTCTAAACCTATAAGGTTTTCAAAACCTTATAGATTTGATTTCAATCCATCTAAAAAAACATAAAATAGGCTAGTTGAGGCTATCTTACTAAATTTTTACAAAAACTACTTATTCATTTTTAAAAAATATAATTATGAAAAACCGAAATCTACTTTCATTATTATCTCTAATTCTCTGCTATTTCTTTATTTCACAGCATAATGTTGCTTTTTCTCAAAATCATAACTCCCAACCTGTAACTAGCAAAGTTGAATCTGTAACTGTTTTTAGAAGTAGAGCGCAAGTTACACGCACTACAAAAGCAAATCTAAAAGCAGGAAAAAACGAAATTATCTTTACAGGACTTTCTCCAAAGTTAGTCGAAAGTAGTTTTCAGCTTTTGGCTAATTCAAGTCAAGTAACTATTTTTTCTGTTCAACCAACTGTTACAAGTCGAAGAAATCCACAAGCGTGGAAGGTTTCTCAAAAAGTAAGGGATTCGCTTCAAGAGGCAAGAATAGTACAAAAAGAACTCTCTGATGATTTAGAAATCTTACAAAATGAAGAAGCCTTATTGATAAGCAATCAAAAAATAAGTAGCCAAACTCGCCCACTTACACCAACAGAACTAGCTGCAATGGCTGATTTTGTGAGAAAAAGAATTTCAAAGGTTCGAAAAGAAATTAGAAATGTAGGTAAGGAACAAAAAGAAAACAGACAGCTTATCAATCGTTTGGGAAATGATTTGGCTCGTATGATGAAACAAAATACAAACTCAAGCTTTGAATTAATGGTAGATGTTCCTTCTGGAGAAGTGATTGTAAGTTTGGAAGCCAAATCAGCTGTAAGTGTAGATTTTATGTTGCAATATTTAGTTACAAATGTTTCTTGGAATCCTGTTTATGACTTGAGGGCAAAGGAAGTAGGCGAACCAATGGAAATTTCATACAGAGCGCACGTAAGCCAGACCACAGGAATTGATTGGAAAGATATAAATCTGACTTTATCGACAGCTGACCCCACACAAAGCACAGAAACACCTGAGTTTTATGCCCAACATTTGAAAATATATCAGCCTGTGACAATGACAGGTTATGCTGCTGGAGCGCAAAGAAAACAAAAAGAAAGTTATGCCGCTGATGATGCTTGGGGCGACGATGGAGGCGACTGGGGCGACCTAGAAGATTTAGAAGAAGAATCTGAATCTATTGCAGATTATACAACTGTCAAAGAAACAGCCTTGGCTGCTGAGTTTGAAATTAGTTTGCCTTATACTATCCTTTCTGATGGAAGAAAACAGCTTGTAGAAGTTTCGAAAATGGAAGTAGAAACAGATTATCAATACACCGTTTTTGCAGGAAAAAATAAAGAAGGTTTCTTAATGGCAAATCTTTCTGACTGGCAACAATATCAACTTGTTTCAGGAGATGTGAATATTTATTTTGAAAATAAATTTGTAGGCAAAACCTATCTTGATACACAAAATTCGGGCGATACTTTGGCTGTTTCATTAGGAAAAGATAGCCGAATCGTAGCTGAAAGAATTACACTCAAAGACAAAAACAAAAGAAAATTTATTGGCTCAAATATAAAAGAATCAAAAGTATTTGAAGTTATAATTAAAAATAATTTGAGTCGCAAAGTAAGTATAAAAGTTATTGACCAAATTCCTCTTTCTATGGATAGCCGTATTGAGGTAGAAACTGAAAATATAAGTGGTGGAGATTTGAATACAAGAACAGGTCAAGTAATTTGGAATACAGAAGTTTCTGCATCAGATTCTAAGAAATTCAAATTAGAATACACCATAAAATATCCAAAGGGAAAACAATTAGATACTAGTTTTGTCGAAACGAATTAAGAAACTTCATTAATATCTAAAATCAGTATTTTTCAATGCCGTTGTTGGTGTTTTAGCGAAGCGACACCAACAACATCATGAGGTTGTTTAATAAATCTTACTCATGGTTATTTTTGTATGTCAGTCTTTCAGAATTACCATTGAGAGCAAAAGCTGTTTTTTTGTGTTCAGACAGGATGTCTAAACTACATAAAAGAAACTGTGATAGCGTTTAATATCTAAAATCAGTATTTTTTGTCAAAATCTTTTGAGATACGGATAATAAACATTACTTTTGCAGTTAAATTAAATACGCTTCTATATCTTTTCTTTATTGATAATAAGAAGCTATCAAGAAAAAACTAAAACGTTTAATTGATTTAATCATCATAACGAAATAAATTACGCTTATAATTATTCGTAATTCTATAATTAGCTTCGCTGAATATTTATTTCGTAATTTGTAATAATAAATATGGCAACAACAGGCAAAATCGTTCAAGTAATTGGTCCAGTAGTGGACGTGAGTTTCGTAGATGGTTCTTTACCTCATATCTTAGATGCTCTTGAAGTAACAAAAGAAGACGGTACACTCGTTGTACTAGAATGTCAGCAACACTTAGGCGAAGACCGTGTACGTACTATCTCTATGGAAGGTACTGAAGGTCTTAGACGTGGAATGACAGTTACAAACACAGGTCAGCCAATTTCTATGCCTGTTGGAGAAGATATAAAAGGACGTTTGTTCAACGTAGTTGGAGAAGCTATCGATGGTATTCCTCAACCAAAAGGAGACCAACGCCTTCCTATTCACCGTGACCCTCCTGCTTTTGAAAACCTTTCAACTTCAACAGAGGTACTTTTTACAGGTATTAAAGTAATTGACCTTTTAGAGCCTTATTCAAAAGGTGGTAAAATTGGTCTTTTTGGTGGTGCAGGTGTAGGTAAAACAGTTCTTATCCAAGAGCTTATCAATAACATTGCAAAAGCGTATGCTGGTCTTTCTGTATTTGCAGGTGTAGGTGAGCGTACTCGTGAAGGAAATGACCTTCTTCGTGAGATGTTAGAATCTGGAATTGTAGATTATGGTAAAGACTTCTTGCATTCTATGGAAGAAGGTGGCTGGGATTTATCTCTTGTAGATCAAGAAAAAATGAAAGACTCTAAAGCTACTTTTGTTTTTGGTCAAATGAATGAGCCTCCAGGGGCAAGAGCTAGAGTTGCTCTTTCTGGTCTTACAATGGCAGAGTATTATCGTGATGGAGACGGACAAGGAAAAGGACGTGATATTCTTTTCTTTATCGATAACATTTTCCGTTTTACACAAGCAGGTTCTGAGGTATCGGCACTTTTAGGTCGTATGCCATCTGCCGTAGGTTATCAGCCAACACTAGCAACAGAGATGGGTGTAATGCAAGAGCGTATTACTTCTACTAAGCGTGGTTCAATTACTTCTGTACAGGCCGTTTATGTACCTGCAGATGACTTGACTGACCCAGCTCCAGCAACAACTTTCTCTCACTTGGATGCTACTACTGTACTTTCTCGTAAGATTTCAGAGCTTGGTATCTATCCTGCCGTAGATCCTTTGGATTCTACTTCACGTATTTTGAGTGCAGAAATTGTCGGCGATGAGCATTATGACACAGCACAACGTGTTAAGAATATGCTTCAGCGTTACAATGAGCTTCAAGATATTATTGCTATTTTGGGTATGGACGAACTTTCTGAAGAAGATAAATTAGTTGTAACTCGTGCAAGACGTGTTCAGCGTTTCTTATCTCAGCCATTCCACGTAGCAGAGCAGTTTACAGGTCTTCAAGGACAATTAGTTGATATTAAAGATACTATCCGTGGATTTAATATGATTATGGACGGAGAGCTTGACCAGTATCCTGAAAAAGCATTCCTTCTTAAAGGAACAATCGAACAAGTAATCGAAGCTGGTGAGAAACTTCTTAAAGAAGCAAACGCCTAAATAAATTTAGAAGGTAGAATTTAGAAGTCAGAATAATCGCTTTAGTAATTAATTTGCCTTCTAAATTCTAGTTTTGTTTTAATTCTAAATTTTGAAATCTAACTTCTAAATTAGTATAAATTATGTTTTTGGAAATCATTACTCCAGACGATAAAACTTTTTCAGGACAAGCAACAAGTGTTTTAGTACCAGGTTCGGAAGCAAAAGGTTCTTTCGAAATTTTGGATAATCACTCTGCTCTTGTGAGTTCTTTGCAAGAAGGAAAAGTAAAAATACGCACCCAAGAAGGAAAAGAAGTTTTCTATACTATTAGTGGTGGTGTAATCGAAGTGCTTAATAACCATGTCATTATTTTAGCAGAATCTACTAGTTTAGATAATTAGTAAATGTGAAAAATAATTGATTAAGAAATTATAAAAAAAACCGTTTTATTCATTATTGAGTAAAACGGTTTTTTCTTTTATTAAATTAAAAAGGTAGCAGATTTATTTTTTTGAAGCACTAGAAAGAGATTGTTTTTTTCTTTTGAAAATAATATATAAAATTAGTGAAATACTAACCATCAGATTGAGTAGAGAAACTTTGTTTTTATCTAAATCAGTTATTGGATCATAATTCATATTGAGAAGACTGAGCAGGATAAGAAGAGTGCTACAAATAATAGTAAAGACGAAATTAAATTTTTTCATGGCGTTTAATTTTATAGATAAATAATTTAAAATAATTTGATAGATTTTTTATAAAAAACAAGAATGACATTTGTTATAGTATTGTAAGACTAATAACTATAAATCTATAATTACTCTAATTTTGAAACCAAAGATAGTAAAAAAACATTTCCTTAAAGTAAGTTATAGAGTTGAAGTAGTGTGTATAAATTAGTTATTTTTACGCTAACTATTCAATAGTATAATTCTAAGAAAAAGAAGAGTGCTTAAGTATATCTTGTTGAAAATTAACAAGTTATCACGAATAGTATAACAACCAATAAACACACAAATAATTAAAAGATGAAATTAGACAACTATCTACGTCGAATAGATTATCGGCAAAATCCACAAAACAATCTACAAACGTTAAATGAACTTCACAAAAAACATGCTTTTGCTATTCCTTTTGAGGACTTAGACATATATCTAAAAAAACCTTTAGTTATTGATATAAATACTTTGTATCAAAAAATAGTTGTAGAAAAACGAGGTGGTTTTTGCTATGAACTCAATTTTTTGTTTTATAATCTTCTCAAACAACTAGGTTTTGATGTTCAAATCATATCAGCAAGAATATATGAAAAAAATGAAAATTTAGGAGTAGAGTTTGATCATTTGGCTATAATTGTCCAGCTAAAAGAAAGATGGCTTGTTGATGTAGGATATGGTAATCTCTTTACAGAACCTATGAAAATTCCTTCAAAAATTGATAATTATGTTTATAAAGAAAGAGATTCTATTTATAAAATAAGCCAGTTGAGTGAATCTGACTACATCTTATCAGAGTCTAAGAAAGGCTATAAGTTTAAAAAGGTTTATGCTTTTGATACAACTCCTAGAAAAATTGAAGAGTTTCAAGAACAAATACATTTTAAACAATATTCAGAAGAATCTTATTTTGTGAAAAACAGAATTTGTACTATTCCAACAGAGGAAGGACGAGTTACATTATTTAACAACAAATTTATCAAAACTAAAGGTAAAGAGAAATACGAACATACAATCCAGAGTGAGGAAGAGTTTTATCAAATCTTGAAAGAAGAATTTGATATGAACATCCTAGAGGAAAAAACTTGTTAGGTTTCAAAAAGGAATTTTAAAATAATTTTAAAATTCCTTTTTTTATTTTTCGTATCATAAGCTTAGAAATAATTTTCAGAGTTGTTGATTTTAAAAAAAATACTCAAAAAAATCAACCCTTCAAAAAAATAAAATAGGTGTGGAAAGCAAATAAATGCTAGAAAAGTTATTTTCTTATCACAAAAATAAAATTATTTCCTAGCTTAATAAAATTCTATCAAATCATAGAAATACCAATTAAAGTGAATGTTCAATAAGCTATTATATATGTATAAGAAATGAAAAACAAAAAAAAGAAACGTTTAATTTTGTTTGAAAAACCTTTAAAGTCGAATTGATAATGAATTATTAATCTTACAAATTCTTGTTTTTTAAAATAAATTTGCTAATTTTGCACCACTAAGAAAAAAAACAATTCATAACTCACTATGAATCAATAGAATAAATAAAAACAGCGATTTAAGCATTTTTAGTTTTTTCTAAGAAATTGATTTAGAATTTGTTAAATAGTTATAAAAATACTCTCAAGCCTTTTACATTAGTTTTTACTACCTTATGCAGTCTATTAGAAATATCGCTATCATTGCTCACGTTGACCACGGCAAGACTACTCTTGTTGATAAAATGCTCGTTACTGGAAATTTGTTTAAAGAACACGAACGTCCAGGCGAACTTATCATGGATAACAACGACATTGAGCGTGAACGTGGAATCACAATCTTAGCAAAAAACGTTTCTATTGACTACAAAGGAACAAAAATTAATATTATCGACACTCCTGGTCACGCCGATTTTGGTGGTGAAGTAGAGCGTGTTTTGAATATGGCTGATGGTGTGCTTTTGTTGGTAGATGCTTTTGAAGGTGCTATGCCTCAAACTCGTTTCGTACTTCAAAAAGCAATCAACTTAGGTTTAAAGCCTATCGTAGTTGTAAATAAAGTAGATAAACTTAACTGTAAGCCTAACGAAGTTCAAGACCAAGTTTTTGATTTGATGTTTTCATTAGGTGCGTCAGAAGACCAATTAGACTTCCCTACTATTTTTGGTTCTGCCAAAAATAATTGGATGAGTGATGATTGGGAAAAAGAAACAGATAGTATTGTTCCACTTTTGGATGCTATTATGGAAACGATTCCTGCTCCAGAAATTGAAGAAGGAACTACACAACTTCAAATTACGTCTTTAGATTACTCTACGTATATCGGTCGTATCGCTGTTGGTCGTTTGGTTCGTGGAACGCTGAAAGTAAATCAAACGGTTTCATTAATGAAACGTGATGAAACAATTAAAAAGAATAAAGTAAAAGAACTTTATGTTTTTGAAGGATTAGGAAAACGTAAGGTAGAAGAAATACAAGCAGGAGATATTTGTGCGATTGTAGGGTTAGAAGACTTCGAAATCGGAGATACAGTTGCAGATAGAGATGAGCCAGAAGCATTGCCTCCAATTTCTATTGATGAGCCTACCATGTCAATGGTATTTACTATCAATAACTCTCCTTTTTATGGTAAAGAAGGTAAATTTGTTACTTCTCGCCATATTAGAGAGCGTCTGGAAAAAGAATTAGAAAAAAATCTTGCTCTTCGTGTTGAGCCAACTGAATCAGCAGATTCTTTCAATGTATTTGGTCGTGGTGTTCTTCACTTGTCAGTTCTTATCGAAACGATGCGCCGTGAAGGGTATGAATTGCAAGTAGGTCAGCCTCAAGTAATCATCAAACAAATTGATGGTAAAAAATGTGAGCCGATTGAAGAATTAACAATTGACCTTCCTGAAAATCTTTCTGGAAAAGCTATCGAACTTGTTACGCAGCGTAAAGGTGATTTATTAGAAATGAATCCGAAAGATGACCGTGTTATCTTGAAATTTGAAATGCCTTCTCGTGGAATTATTGGTCTTCGTAACCAACTTCTTACTGCAACAGCAGGAGAGGCAATTATGTACCACCGTTTCAAAGCATTTGAGCCGTTTAAAGGAGAAATTAAAGGTCGTCAGAGTGGTTCGCTTATTTCTATGGAACTTGGAAATGCTATTCCTTATAGTATCAATAAATTGCAAGATAAAGGTATTTTCTTTGTTGATCAGAATGAAGCAATCTATGAAGGTCAAGTTGTTGGTGAGCATACTCGTGGTACTGACCTTGTTGTGAATATCACAAAAACGAAACAATTGACAAACATGCGTTCTTCGGGAACAGACAGTAAGAACAAGATAGCTCCTCCTGTAAAGTTCTCTTTAGAAGAGGCATTAGAATATATTCAAGCTGATGAGTATGTAGAACTTACTCCAGAATCTCTTCGTATTCGTAAAATTTATTTGAACGAAGGTGAAAGAAAGCGTAATGCTAAAACATTTGTTACTGCTTAATGAAAATATTAAACTATTTATGCATTATTATTGAAATAGTGATATAAATAAACCGTTTTTTAATAGGATAGCTACTTGTTTTTGATAAAATTTCTTCTTTTATATTTTCATTTTAATAAAGAAAATAGAAAAAGATTGAAAATATTGCAACAAATGGCTTCCTTCTTCCGTAAGAAGGAAGATTAAGTTTTATATCTGTAAAGGGGATATAGAGTAAATTAAAGGTAACCACAGTTGTGGTTGCCTTTTCTTATTTTATGGGGTTTTGTATTTTAGTCTTCACAATCAAGTTCATCGCCCTCTATTGTCCAGCCATATTCTTTAATAAGTTTTTGACGAGCTTCTTTGGATTTGCAGTATTTCAAACCATTTGCAGTTAATGTAATATTTTTTGGAGCGTTTTTATTATTAGCCCAACCTATCAAAGTAGCATCATAATTTTCTTTATTCATACCACAATATTCAAAAATATTTATCAGTCCATTTTCTTCATAAGATTGGTCATTATATTTTATGTTGCTAATATTCCATTTTCCAATAGGTTGATTGAATACAGCAGCATAATAAAATATTTCACTCATATGTCTTACCTTCTCAGTATTCCATTCTTCAATGGATTGATTAAATGCATTAGCAACATAAAACATAGACCTCATATCTGTAACATTTTTAGTATTCCACTTTTCAATGGGTTGGTTGAAAGAGGTAGCATAATAAAACATCTCACTCATATCTTTTACCTTTTCTGTATTCCAGTTACCAAGGGATTGATTAAATGAACTGGCAATATAAAACATTGCTTTCATTGTAGTTACATTCTGCGTATTCCATTCTCCAATAGGTTGATTGAATGAAGTTGCATTATCAAACATAGACCTCATATTTTCTACATTTTGAGTATTCCAATTTCCAATAGATTGATTGAATGAGGTTGCTTTATAAAACATATAACTCATATCAGTTACCTTTGAAGTATTCCATTTTTCTAGGGGTTGATTGAAAGAAGTAGCTTTATAAAACATTCCATCCATCTGAATTACATTTTTTGTATTCCACTTTTCAATGGGTTGATTAAAGGAAGTTGTTGCATAAAACAAAGCACTCATATTTATTACATTTTGTATATTCCATTTTCCAATGGGTTGGTTAAAAGAAGTCGCTGCATAAAACATACTCCCCATATCAGTTACATTTTCTGTATTCCAATCTCCAATTGGTTGGTTGAATAAAGCAGCTCCATTAAACATTTGATTGGTATTAGTTACGTTCTGCATATCCCAATCTCCAATTGGTTGATTGAATGAATCAGCATATTTAAACATACCAGACATGTCGGTTATAGTTGAAGTATTCCATTTATTCATAGTGCTATTACCATCAAGTTTATTACAATTATAAAACATATAAGACAGATTTTTTACTTTCCTCAAATCAGGACTATCAGTAGCTTTATAGGTAAGATTAATACAACCCATGAAGGCATGGTTCATAGACTGCCATTGAATAGTACCCCATTCTTCTAAAGTTTGTAATTTTACCTTTTCAATTTTATTATAATCCATAAAAAAATGAGGAAATTTGCCTATAATAGCTATTTCATAAGTACTACCATTTTCTAAATTTTTGATAGTATAATTTCCTTTTTGATTTTTGGCAGAACCATTTCCCACACCTCTATTAGTAAGGTTTTTCCAAATTATTTTGTAGTCATATTCTAAACTATCATTTGTTGGAATGGTAATTTCAGAATCAGTAGTTTTCCAAGTAGTACGAAAAGCTTGAGAATAAGCAGTATTTGTAGCGAGAAAAAAGAGAGTCAAAATTGAAAAAGAAAACAAGAACACAAAGACATTTTTCATTAGATATTAATGATTAAGATTATTTTAAAATTCAAAAATATACAAAATCAATGTAATTAGAATGATTGCATTAGAAACTGTTTTTTTAAAATTTAAAACTCTTAAATCATTTTTTCGTAATTTTGAATTCTCAAATTCTAATAAAATATTTTTGCTAAATAATTTAGCATTTTAAAGAAAAATACCTATTTTTGTAAGACTGAATCACGCTAAAACGACTTAGATAATTTTTGACTAATATCTTTAGCAAAAAAAATAAAAAATACTACCGTTGCTTGTGTCCCCACGAGTGACGTATAAAATAAAATATATGAGCGCAGACAATACAAACGGACACGCAGACGACGAATCATTACAAGAACACGCAGACGACGAATCATTACAAGAACACGCAGACGACTTTAATGCCCTCAATGGAGGTAGCGTTTCTGATGTTTTGCCTGTTTCTGGACTGTATCAAAACTGGTTTTTAGATTATGCTTCGTATGTAATCTTAGAACGTGCTGTTCCTCGCATAGAAGACGGACTAAAACCTGTGCAGCGACGACTTATGCACGCCATGAATGAAATGCATGATGGTCGTTATCATAAAGTGGCAAATATTATTGGTCAGACGATGCAGTATCACCCACATGGCGATACGTCTATTGGCGATGCTCTCGTAAATATGGGACAAAAAGATTTGCTCGTCGATGCTCAAGGAAACTGGGGAGACGTCCGTACTGGCGATGGTGCTGCTGCTTCTCGTTATATTGAGGCTCGTTTGTCTAAGTTTGCAACTGATGTTTTGTTTAATCCTCAAACGACGGATTGGCAGCTTACTTATGATGGAAGAAAGCGTGAACCGATGGCTCTGCCTGTAAAATTTCCGTTGCTTTTGGCGCAGGGTGTTGAAGGTATTGCAGTTGGTCTTTCTACCAAAATTTTGCCTCACAATTTTAATGAACTTATAGATGCTTCTATAAATGCACTAAAAGATAAGAAAGTAAATCTCTATCCCGATTTTCCGACAGGAGGATATATCGATATAGAAAATTATAATGGTGGAAAGCGTGGTGGAAAAGTCCGTGTACGTGCTAGAATGGAACAATTTGATAAAAATACACTTGTTATTCGTGATATTCCTTTTGGCACAACAACAACAAGTTTGATTGATTCTATCCTAAAAGCAAATAATAAAGGAAAGGTAAAAATCAAACAAGTAATAGATAATACGGCAGCTGAAATAGAGATTTTGGTAAAACTAGCTTCTGGTGTTTCGCCTGATGTTACGATGAGTGCGCTCTATGCCTTTACGGATTGTGAAGTTTCTATTTCACCAAATGCATGTGTAATTATTGCAGACAAACCTCATTTTATTGATGTCAATGAAATGCTCAAGACGTGTGCAGACTTTACTAGAGAATTATTAAAAAGAGAATTAGAAATTAGAGAAGCAGAGTTACTAGAAAAAATATTTTTCTCTTCTTTAGAACGTCTTTTTATTGATGAAGGAATTTATAAACGTATAGAAGATGCCAAAACATGGGAAGAGGTCATTCAGACAATCCATAAAGGCTTAGAGCCTTACAAAAAAGACTTTTATAGAGAAGTAACTGATGAAGATGTTGTAAAGCTAACAGAAATTAAAATCAAAAGAATTTCTAAGTATGATACTTCAAAGGCAGATGATTTGCGTTTGAAAATGGAAACAGAGCTAAAAGAAGTTCGTTACAACCTTGAAAATATTACGTCTTATTCGATTGATTATTATAAAGAATTAAAGAAAAAATACGGAAAAGGAAAAGAACGCAAAACTCAAATTTCTTCATTTGATAATATTGAAGCAAGTGTAGTAGCAGCTAATAATGCAAAATTATATGTCAATAAAAAAGAAGGCTTTATCGGAACAGGTTTGAAGAAAAACGAATTTGTTTGTGAATGTTCTGATTTAGATGATATTATTATTTTCAGAGAAGATGGCGTTATGCAAGTGGTAAAAGTGGCTGATAAAGTTTTTGTAGGCAAAAATATCATTCATATTGACGTTTTCAGAAAAGGCGACGAGAGAATGGTCTATAATATGTCGTATCTAAATGGCAAAACAGGAGTAAGTTATGTAAAACGTTTTCAAGTCTTGGGAGTAACTCGTGAGAGAGAATATAACCTTGCCAGTGATCATAAGCTCTCAAAAGTCCATTATTTTTCTGCCAATCCAAATGGAGAAGCTGAAGTAGTCAATATTTTGCTATCAAATGCCTGTAAAGCCAAACAAAAAACATTTGATTATGATTTTGCTGAATTAGATATAAAAGGACGTGGAGTAAAAGGAAATCAACTTACAAAATACCCTGTCCGTAGAATCAAGTTAGCCAAAGAAGGAGAATCTACTCTTGGTGCATTAGAAATTTATTACGATGCAGTAACAGGAACACTCAACAAAGACGAAATAGGTGAAAAGTTAGGGGAGTTTGATAATGAAGATACGATTTTAGTAATTTATAAAGATGGAAGCTACGAACAAACAAACTTTGAGCTTACCAATCGTTATGATGTGAAACGAGTATTAGCTATCAAAAAATTCAATCCAGAGGCTGTAATTTCTGCTGTTTATTATGATGGAAAAGGAAAGTCTCATTATATAAAACGTTTCAAAATAGAAACTTCAACTATTTCAAAAGAATTTGGTTTTATTCCAGAGCATCAAAAATCAGAAGTTTTGGCTGTTTATTTTGAGAATGAAGAGAAAGAAAATAAGAACCTAAAGGTAGAAATATTCTATCAACAGAACCGTAAGAAATTCAAAATCTCTTATCTACTTCATACCTTAGAAGACGTGAAAGGGTGGAGAGCTTTAGGACGAAAATTAGAAGAACCAGCCATCTATAAGGCAAATTTTGTGCTTCCCGAGCCTTCAGCAGCAGAATCTTTATTTGACCCAACTGTAAAAGGAGACATAAAAAAGGGAGATGCTGAAAGTGGAAAAGGAAAAGACGATTCACTTTTTGGATAATACTCTAACAAAAAAACTTTGTCAGTAGTTTTTCGGTAATCCGAAACAACTCTGACAATAGTTCATGCAACAGCAAAAAAATCCCAGTAGCTTTTTAGTTACTGGGATTTTTGAATTTATCTTAAAACTCTCAAAGATTATTATTTAGAATAAATCATTGTTTGAGTTACACGCTCTTTTCCGTTACGGATTTCAGCGATATAAAGACCTGTTTTTACTCTAGCTTGGTTTACATTCCAAGTGTATTGGTGTGTTCCAACTCCATAAGAAGACAAATCAACTGTTTCAACTACACGTCCAACTGCATCATAAATAGTAAGCATTGCAGCAGAAGAGTTTTTCAACTCAAAGCTAATTGTAGTTTGAGTAGTGAAAGGATTTGGGTAAGTAGGCATCAATTTGATAGATTCTACGCTATTTTCTTTGATAGGGTCTTTCACATCATTATTTCCTAATGTATGCAAAACGCCATCTACAACTGCGATACTTGTAACTAAAGACTTGCTAAAGTTTCCATTTTCAGCTTGAATCGCAACACTATAAACACCTTCTGGAAGAGTTTCATTAACAGTAGCTTTAAACTGACCGTTGTTTTGTTTGAAATCTAATACAACTGCTTTTTGTGATTTTATATCATTTGAAGTAAGACTCATTACACCTGTTAATTTTGTTCCTTGTGTATTGATGCCTTGCTCATTCAAAAGAGAGATATTCAAGTTGATAGCTTCTCCAACATTATAGATATACTTTTTATCATTCAAATCACTTGTCATACGAAGTGTTATTCCTTCATTTGCAGTAACTAAAGCAACAAATGCGCTTTCAGATTCAATAGAATACGTTCCTACTTGTGGATTTTCTATTTTTAGCGTAGTTGCAAAACCACCTAACATATCACCTGCTTTTTCAGAAACACGTAAAGTAGTTGGGTTTATTTTGTTTCCGTTTGGAGCAATAATCAAAAACTCTTCGTTAGCATTTAAGTGATGAATATCTAACATTGTTTCTGTTACTCCCTCTTCTACCATAAAATTACGGCTTGTTTTTTCAGAGCTAAGAATTTGTACTCTACTTTCAATAACTGCATTTGGGTTTGTATTAGTACCGTTATCTACTGGTTTTGCACCTACTTTAGAAAGAGAATAAGGTAAGTTGTTTTTTACAGTATTCCACATATACCTTCCTTCGTGTACTTCGCTGTGGTCAAGATTTGTTGTAGAGTTTCCGTAGCCACTATGTAAAGTTGTAGAATTAGGACGCTTTGAACTATTATAAGTAACAACACCATCATTTCCACCTGACCATCTTCCACCACCATTCCAGTTCAAGTATTGTCCAGGAATCCAAAGAATACCACCATATCCCCAAGCTCCTACTGTACGGAAGCTTGTTGTGTTGTTTGAATTGTTATCTGTTTGAGAACGGAAATAACTTGCATATCCTGTTTGAAGACAGTTAGTCGCATCATTTACTTGACCAAAAACACCTGATAACCAAGAAACCCAGCCACTTTGAGCTAAATCTGCAAGAGGAGTTCCGTTGTGAGGAGAGCTAAGTGTAATTACACGATCTACTTTATTTTTTGCTCCATAATGTACCAATGCTGCATCAGTATCTAAGCCACCTTTACTATGTGCTACTACAACTACTTTGTTTACACCAAAACGGTTTGTAATTGTTCCTAACATGTTATTGAAAAGCTGACCATTTACCCACATATCTTTGTCTGGGTTTACAGAAACAAATGCTGTACGATAGCCATCTGCATATGCTTTGTTATACATGTCGTTTCCGTCCCACCACGTACTTGCACGAGAAGAATAACCGTGAATGAAAACAATTACAGGAGAACCTGCTCTAAGGTTTGAAGGAGTAGCTCCATAATAGATATTACCTGCATCACTCTCACCACTTCCTAAAATATCGCCAGATACGCTAGTCATTTGCGTAGGGACAACAAGATTTGTTTCTTGAATTTGTTGAGCAACTGCTCCAAAACTAAGAAGTAAGAAAACGAAAAAGGCAACGATAGATTGAAAAATTCTTTTCATAATAAGGGGAAATTAATTGTTTGTGTGTAAAATTTGTAATTTATCTTTCATAAATCTAAATTAATAACCTATTGAATAGATAAAGTACACTAAAAGTTAATTAATTGAATTAATGAGTATTTATTTCTCTTGATTCTCATTTTATGACTGTTGGTCATTTAATGAGCTTTTATATAGTATGCTTGCATAACTATAACACAAATAAAGCATATAACTTTCTGATATGCAAGTTTTTAGCAAAATTTTTTTTAGATATTTTTGATAGTAAAACTATCGTTTTTGTAGAAAGGTAGAGTATATTTATTCTGTGTTTTTACTCAACATTGTACTGCTGTTCATAAAAAAGCCTTCAAAACATACATAAAGCAGTTTTTTGTGGAATTTGCTATTTTTGATTACTTGGCTTAATCAAATTGATTTTTATTAAAAAAGACAAGAAAAAAAAGTAGATTTTTTTTCGTTTTTTCAAAAAAGCCAAATAAAAAAAGGCTTTTCTCTGTTTTTGCAACAAAAAAACAGAAAGCTTTTCAACTTTCTGTTTTCTTATTTTCCGTAAAATTTGATAATTCAAACCACTACATTGTGTATTTCTGAACCTTATTTGTCTATTATTTAGAATAAATCATAGTTTGAGTTACACGTTCGTTTCCATTACGAATTTCGGCAATATAAAGACCACTTTTAACTCTGTTTTGATTTACATTCCAAGTGTATTTATGTGTTCCAATTCCATAAGAAGATAAATCAACTTTTTCAACTACACGACCTACTGCATCATAAATTGTAAGGACAGCAGGAGAAGAGCTTTTCAGTTCAAAAGCAATTGTAGTTTGAGTATTGAAAGGATTTGGGAAAGAAGGCATTAACTTGATAGATTCTACGCTATTTTCATTGATAGTATCATCATTTTTACCTAGTGTATGCAAAACGCCATCTACTACTGCAATACTTGTAACTAAAGACTTACTAAAGTTTCCGTTTTCAGCTTGAATCGCTATGCTATAAATACCTTCATCTAATTTACTGTTTACAGACGCTCTAAACTGACCATTTTTTTCGTTAAATTCTAATACAACAGCTTTTTGTGATTTCATCTCACCTGAAGTAAGTGTCATTGCACCTGTTATCTTAGTTCCTTGTGTATTAATTCCCAATTCGTTTAAAAGAGAAATATTCAAATTAATTGTTTCTCCAACATTATAGTAATACTTCTCATCATTCAAATCACTCGTCATGCGAAGACCAACGCCTTCATTAGCAGTAACTAAAGCTATAAATGCGCTTTCAGATTCAATAGAATATTCTCCTACCTGTGGGTTTTCTATTTTAAGTGTTGTGGCAAAACCTCCTAATAAATCACCAGCTTCCTTGGCAAGACGTAAAACGTTAGGGCTTACTTTTTCTCCGTTTGGAGCAATGATTGTAAATTCTGCATCTGCTTTCAAAGAATGAATATCCAACATTGTTTCTGTTACGCCTTCTTCTACCATAAAATTACGACTACTTTTTTCAGAACTAAGAACTTGTACTCTACTTTCAATAACTGCATTTGGATTAGTAGGTGTGCTATTATCTATTGGCTTTGCTCCTACTTTAGAAAGAGAATAAGGTAAGTTACTTTTGATGGTACTCCACATTTTGCTTCCTTGTTGTATTTCAAGATGATTTACATTTGTTCTCCAGTTTCCAAACCCACTAAGTAAATGTGTTGCATTAGGACGTTTCGAACTTTTATAAGTAACAACTCCATCGTTTCCACCTGTAAAAGCATTACCACCATTCAAATCAAGATATGCCCCTGGAACTGCAAGAAGAACACCATATCCCCAAGCTCCTACTGTGCGAAATTTTGCTTTAGAGTAGTTTGGATGATTAGCCGTTTGTGTACGGAAATAACTTGCATAGCCTGTTTGAAGACTATAAGTAGCTTCATTTACTTGACCGAAAACACTAGATAACCAAGAAACCCAACCACTTTGAGCCAAATCTGCTAAAGGAGTTCCAAAATGAGGTGTACTAAGCGTAATCACACGCTCTACTTTTGTATGTGCGCCATAGTGTACTAAAGCAGCATCTGAATCCAAGCCACCTTTACTGTGTGCTACTACTACTACTTTATTTACGCCAAGGTTATTTGTAATCGTGCCGAGCATATTACTAAAAAGCTGACCGTTTGTCCACATATCTCTATCTGGGTGTACTGATACGAATGCTGTACGATAGCCATCATTAAAAGCTTTTGTGTACATATCATTTAAAATCCACCACGAACTAGCACGAGAAAAATAACCATGAATAAAAACGATTACGGGAGAACCTGCTCTTAGGTTTGACGGAGTAGCTCCATAATAAATATTACCTGCATCACTTATCCCACTTCCCAAAAGACTGCCTGAAACGCTAGTCATTTGTGTAGGAGCTACAAGGTTGTTTTCTTGAATCTGTTGAGCCACTGCTCCAAAACTAAGCAGTAAGAAAACGGAAAGTGAAACGATAGATTGAAAAATTCTGTTCATAATAAAGGGATATTAATTGTTTGTGTGTAAAACTTGAAATTTATCTAACATGTATCTGATTTATAGAGTAATTGATATATAAGTTACATCGTAGGTTAATTAACTGAATTAATGAGTAGGAGCATTTTTTGATGAATAGATACTCTAATCATTGATTATTAAATTAAACCAAATATAGTATGCGTGCATAACTATAACACAAATAAAGCATATAACTTTCTGATATGCAAGTTTTTAGCAAAGTTTTTTTTCAGTTTTTTGATAGTAAAACTATCTTTTTTATAAAAAAAGTACAATTTATATCCCTGTTTTTTTAAATCAACATTGTACTGCTGTACGTAAAAAGTGTCATAAAACATACAGAGGCAAATTTTTGGAGATAATCCTTGTTTTTTAGTTAATTTGATTAATTATATAGTTTTTTCTAAAAAAAGTGCAATAAAAAAATCGTTTTATTTTGATTTTTTGTATAACTGCAAACGAAAAAAAGGTATTCTCTACCTTTACGATAGAAAATACCTGTTTTTTATTAAAATGTAATTAATTATTTGTTCAATAAAAATGAATTTCCAGTAAAAAAGTGCTTAAGAAACAAACGTAAATTTGTAAATCACTTCTGAATTTCCTTCAGTTCTTCCTAAAGTCATGGAAGTCGGAGTCAATTCTATAATACGTACGTCGGTAGGAAAAACGTCTATTCTAGTAAATTTGATATAACGGTCACTAAAAGTAAATTCCCAGTTTCCTTTCGAATCTGCTTCTCCATTTCTTATTGTTCCTCCATCAAAAACACAGTTATATGTAGTTGTTCCTTCTGTTTGTGTTTCTCTAAAGAAAGTAATTGTATTATCTTCTTCGTGGTTTTCTATAAGTTCATTTCCATCTTCACTTAATTTTATAGAAGTAAATTTCCATTTTTTGGATACTTGTCCTGTCAGAAGGTCAATTTTTGGAGTCGGACGTGTTTCGAAGTTCAGAACTTGAATAATTACACTTTCTCCCCCTTCATTTGCCACTCTCAAACTCACGTCATATCTACCTGGATTATCAAAAGGATGAGAAAGTGAAATTAGAGTAGAATCATCATTAAAAATAATTTCTTGTGAGTTGGTAATTAAAGTTCCATTAATTCTCCATTCTACTGTTTCTATATATCCACCTGTTTTTTCAGCTTGTAAAACGACAGCTTCATCTGTATAAAATATCTTATTAGCAGGTGCTAAATCTTTCCACGTTACGACAGGACGATTAGGAATATCTTTAGGTTTAGGGTCATCATCTTTACCTCCACAAGAAACCAGAATAAAACTGAATAGAGAAAAAGCTAATAAATAAAAAAAAGAGCGATTTGAAATATTTGACATAATCTAGATAGATAATTTGAAAATTGGTATAAATAATAACGGAATTAGTTTCAAAAATTCCTTAAAATAAATTTTACTTATTAATATAGACTGTTTTTTGAGTTAAATTGCTGCAAAAATGCTGTTTATAAAAATAATTTTTGGCAAAAATCGTCATTTTTTTTCTATTTTGCTTCATAATTTTGGTTTTTCATCTCTTTACTTTACTTAAAAATAGTAAGAGCAATAAATTAGTCTTAAATTTTAAATGGATACATTCGAACATATTTTAAATAGCTGTAGTACGGAAGAAAAACTATCTTATCTACAACTGGTCATTTTCATTGCCTTTAGTGACCATCATTTGTCTGATGATGAAGTCGTTTTTTTGGAAAGAATTACACAAATAGCAAATTTATCAGAAGAACAACAGCAGCTATTAGCTTCTTACTCCCGTCATCCAGCAAATATAGATATACAACTCTGTACTCAAAATATTGCTAGAAGTCCGTTGAGAGAGATTTTATTGATTGATTTAATGGTCATTGCTCGTTCTGATGACGAAGTAGCAACTGAAGAGCGAAGTGCAATTACTCAAATAGCTGTTCTTTTAGGAGTGCCTTTAGATGAAGTAATCCGTCTTACTAATTCTGTAAACAAATTTAGTAATTCAGAAGGAAAAGCTCCACAAGAATGGATTAATCAGAGTATGATTTCAATTTTGTACAAAGATAAAACGCCTACAAAATCTAAAAAACTAAGTATGATGGAGAAAATGAAAAAATTTTTGGGAGTTTTGAAGAAATAGTAAAGTTTTCTCTTTAATCGTTTAGAATCAAGCCTAAGAATAATTTTAAAATATTTTTTATTGAAGATTGAATTTTTTTTAATAAAAGGGAGTTTAGTAATAAAGCAAAATTATGAATTTGTTAGTATTTGAAAATCAGTAATTTAGCTTTTAAAAATTATCAAAAGATGATATTGAAAATACTTTTTTGAAGTAGTAGGAAATGGAAAAGAATATTTTTTTTAGAAAAAGTCAAAATTCTATTTGTAGATATAAAAAAAAGGCGTACCTTTGCATCGCATTAAGGGAAAACAAACGCACAAAAATAGTTTGAAATTCTTTAAAAATGCTCCGTTCGTCTAGCGGTTAGGACGCCAGGTTTTCATCCTGGTAGCAGGGGTTCGATTCCCCTACGGAGTACAAAAATAAATTTAGATTTTAGAGTTGTAAATTTAGAATTAAAATTATGCAATTAAATTAAACTAAATTTAAAAATTTAAGTTAAAGTAGAAATTTAGAGTGAAAAAATGCTCCGTTCGTCTAGCGGTTAGGACGCCAGGTTTTCATCCTGGTAGCAGGGGTTCGATTCCCCTACGGAGTACAAAAGCCAATTCAATATTTGAATTGGCTTTTTTTATGCTGTTTTTTATTTTTGATAATTGCAGCATTTAGAGGTTTTATTTCGTGTTTCTTAAAAAATAAATAAGAAAAACTCAATAAAATTTAATTAAGCTATGAAAATACAAATACCTCAACCTTGCCATGAAAACTGGAATGAGATGAATCTACAACAAAAAGGACGTTTTTGTGGCTCTTGTCAGAAAGTTGTAATTGATTTTACCACAATGAGTGATTCTGAAATAGTGAACCATTTCAAGAATTATAAAGGAAATACTTGTGGTCGTTTTTATGATACTCAATTAAATACAAATCTTGTCAGTTTAAAACCTCGAAAATCTACTTTTTGGTCAAAACTCGTTGCTGCTAGTTTTACGCTATTTTTCTTTTCTTCTCAAAGCTACTCTCAAAATACTATTCTAAAGACGGAAGTAATTGAGTCAAACCAGTCTGATAAAAATGAAGATGATTTAAGGAAAACTTCTACAAGTGATTATTTCCAAATCAAAGGAAGAGTAATAGATGCTAGTAAAAAATCTATTTCTGATGCTTTAGTATCTATACAGGAAACACCTTATTCAATAATTACTGATAAACATGGAAATTTTGAGTTTAATATAACAAAAACAGAAATTCAGAATCAAGACAGTACAGTTTTACAAGTACAAAAATTTGGTTATACTACTTTGTCTTTACAAATTGATTTTGATACAGAAAATACAACTCATTCTTATTTAGAATTGATAATAGAAGAAGCTGTCATTCTTGAAGAAGAAGGTATAAAACAAATAAGAGAAGTAATAACAATGGGAATGACAAGTGCAACCTTTGTAGAAGAATATGATTCTTTACCAAAAAACAATAATTCTTTTGATAAAAAAGCTGAGGTAAAAGTAATTGAGAAAAAAAGTCTTTGGCAGCATTTCAAAAGTATTTTTTTTTAAAGGTAGAAGCTATTTTTTTTGAATTCAGAATCATAAATCAAAAGTAGAATACCTTTTGAAGAGGGAGTAATCTTTATTTTATCGTTTTAGTAAACTCCTTTTGCTATGTTATCCCAACCCTTTTGCTGAAAAAGTATTATTTTTCTTCCATTTTCAGGCAAATCAATGATAAGCAAATGATAATTATCTTTTAAAGACATTCTATAACCGATGGCTCTTTGTCCGTTTTTTATTCCAAACTGTGAAATAGTTGGTAAAAATTTGTCTAATTGATGTATCTCAAAATTAGGTTTGTCAGAAGAAGCAAAGACGTATTTTTTTACCTCTTCTAACTGTTGAGTATTTATAAATTGCTTTCTATAAAAATCATATATACGTTCGATAGGTTGCATTTTGAATGCAGAAATAGTAGAGTCAGCCTTGTTTTCTCTCATATAAGCAATTTTATTTCTCGCCACAGCAATCGAACTATTTATACCATAATTTATATCACTAATTTCTTTCAAACGTGTTGGTGTTGCAAAATAAGCCACAGCAGCTTTGTAAGTTCTGTACGTACTTGGTTTTAAGTCTTGTAGAATTTTAATTCGTTCTAAAAAATCACTTTCTGATAGATACGTACTAGAATCGATTTTATATTTATCAAAACGCTCTTTTATTTCTTCCAACGTATAATAAGTATATTCAGAAGCAGTTTTGTCTTTAGTAACGATTTGTGCCTTTAGGTTAGAAAAAGTAACTAAGTTTAGTAGAAAAAATAGGCTTAAAGCAAAAAGTAAGTGTAATTTTAATTTTTTTGTAGTTTTCATAATTTAAAGATAGTTTTGTGGATAGTCTGCAATGTTTTTGTATTAGTTATGATAAAATAAATATCAAATCATTTTATACATTTTTGTTAGTTACTAATCAAATAAAGGTTATCACGGTTGTTTTTGTATAACAGTCTTCCAGACTGTTGGATAGGATAAAATACTACTTTTTATGTTCAGACAGGATGTCTGAACTACCTTAATACAAACCGTGATAAGGTTTAATAGTCAAATTTCATTCTCAATTTATATAATTTATGAAAAATTTAATTCTGCTTCTTTTTATTTTTTCTTTTTTGGGCTGTGCAAACACAAAAAATAATAACTCAAAAAAAAATGCTACCACAAAGGAAAGTACCACAGATACAAGCACAAAACAAGATAATCCAATGAAATATAAAGAACTCGCTCAACAAAAATTCCAAACAACTGGGAAAGCAAAACAAAAATTAGAATACATAGAAAATGAAAATAAAACATTTGTTTTGTGTAAGTCCACTACACTAGGAACTGTAATGCAGCCTAGAGATTTTATTCAGTATGCCGTTTATAATATGAAAACAAACGAACTGGTCTATGAAGGAAGTGTAGATGGTGGAAGTGTGTCTTGGTATGACAATCAGCGTTTGGAAATTTATCAACAAGAAGGGATTCCGATACAAGGAATGACGAGAGAGGATATGATACAAATCTATGATATAGTAGAAAAAACACAAAAACGCAAAAGTGAAGTAGAGAAAAAGTAGAGAGAATAACCTAACTTGTTTTTAATTTGAAATCAATTAATGCTTGATTCTTTAATAAAATAGCTTTAAATTCGTTTTGAGATAAAATAAATATAAGTTACTTCAAAAGATTTTCAAACGCTTCTTGAAAGTGTTTTATGTAGTATGGAAATAAACACAATTAGTAAAAAAATATTTACAGGCGACAAAATCATTTGGGGAGTTGTTTTCCTTTTGGTTATTATTAGTGTTTTGGTAGTTTATAGTGCTACTGGAGCGATTGCCTTTAAGAGAATGGACGGAAATACAGAATATTATTTATTCAAACACGGTGTTCTCTTGTTTATGTCTCTCATCATTATGTGGGTTTGTCATCGGATAGATTATAGGTATTACTCTCGTCTCTCTCGTTTGGCATTGCTGATTTCTGTTCCTCTTTTGATTCTGACTTGGCTTTTCGGAACTACAATAAATGAAGCAAGTCGTGTAATTACGATTCCTTTTATTAATCAATCTTTTCAAACTTCTGATTTTGCTACTCTTGCACTTATTGCCAATGTAGCTAGTATGCTTTCCAAACGCCAACAAAGTATTAGAGAGTTTCAGCGTTCTACCTTACCAATTATTTTTTGGTCAGGTATTATCTGTGGGTTGATTGCGCTTTCAAACTTTTCTTCTGCTGTTTTGCTTTTTGCTACCTGTCTTCTGATTATGTTTATTGGACGTGTTCCTGTTCGTTATTTGGTAATGACTATTATCATTGGTGCAGTCGTCGGAATGGTTGCTCTGAAATTGGGACAACGCTCTGGAACGGCAGTTTCACGTATGAAGGCATTTTTTGATACTGAACAAGTTACTTTTCAAGAGGAACAGTCGTATATAGCCGTCGCAACGGGAGGTTTTGCTGGAAAGGGAGTTGGAAATAGTCAGCAACGAAATTTTCTTCCACATCCATATTCAGACTTTATTTATGCTATTATTATCGAAGAATATGGACTTATTGGAGGAGTTGTCGTTTTAGGGCTATATCTCATTTTGCTTTATCGGGGAATGGTAGCGATGGCAAAATCCGAACGAGCCTTTGGGGGACTTTTATCGGCTGGGCTGAGTTTTAGTTTGGTGGTTCAAGCACTCGTACATATGGGTGTGGTAGTCGGTCTTGTTCCTGTTACTGGACTTCCTCTGCCACTTCTTAGTATGGGAGGAACATCTTTATTTTTTACAGGAATTTCTTTAGGAATTATTTTGAGTGTAAGTAGAGGAGAATTAGAAAAAACAGAAAAAGAAGCGATTACACCTCCTCAAACTGGAAATAATTACCGTCGAATTGTTCATACTATTGAATAGTGTATTTTAATCAAAAATAAATTAAATGCCAATCATAAAGCTAACTACTGTCATTGAAAGCACTCAAGAAATTGTATTTGATTTATCAAGAAGCATTGATTTACATAAAATTTCGACAGAACAAACCAACGAAGAAGCTATTGCAGGAATTACGACTGGGCTTATCAGTTTAAACGAATCTGTAACTTGGAGAGCAAAACATTTTGGAGTATATCAAAACCTCACTTCAAAAATTACAGCTTTAGAAAGACCTTATTCTTTTACAGATGAGATGATAAAAGGTGCTTTCAAAGCTTTCAAACATCAACATCTTTTCAAGAAAGTAGAAAGTAGAGTTGAAATGACAGATATTTTTGACTATCAATCGCCTTTTGGGATTTTTGGAAAAATAGCAGATACTCTCTTTTTAGAAACGTATATGACAAATTTGTTAAAAGAAAGAAATAAGGTCATAAAAGAATTTGCAGAGTCTGAAAAATGGAAATTAGTCTTAGAAACGAAATGAAATATATAAATTAATCGGGGGAAAATAGGTACGGAAATAACAAAACAGAAATAATAAAGAGATTTTTAGCAGCTTAGAAAGGATAATTTTCAATACTCAATATCAAATTCTTGTATCATTTTTAGATATGCATTTTTCATAAATTCTATGTTTTCTTTGGAATCCCAACGATTTACATTGGGATGGAAATTATAAATGACTGACTTAGACTGACTGAAAAAATAATTGGTATAAGGGTTTACAGGATGTTCGCCGTTAATATAAAAGCAATTATCACACATGTGTCCATAATCCCATTCTGCTTTACCTAAAACTATTCCTTTAGAAAAATCCTTATTAATGACAAATAATTCAGAACTCCATCCACCACGTATGCTACTTCTATGGATTGTAAAATAAAGATTTTTTGTACTATCAATACAAGTTAAAATTCCATCGTCGTAAGGAGATTTTAAAATAACAGGCGCAATAGAATCAGTAGAAAAATTATAAACTTCTCTACTATGTTTTGGATAGCCATTTTCATAGTTGATAACTATTTCTCGTATATTGTCATTGTTTAAATCTATCAACTCAATGTTATTCCAAAAATAATATTCGTTTTTATCTAGAATATCAAACTGTGATGCCACCTCTTTTCTTGAAGCACGGTATCTATAATATTGAGTAATACTTGAAGATAATGTAACAAACACAAAAATTTTATCTTTGTGCTTTCGTTGGACAAATTCATAGCTGTATATTATATCCTTCTTGTATTCATCCTTAATGTGAGTATTTAGTTCGTCCTTTATAATCGTATAATAAGGAGTGTTCTTATGTTTTTTAGTAATTACATGAAAAAGTGAATCTTCATTTTGCCCAAAAATAAAAGATATTTTGAGCAAAAACAGAAGAATAAAAACAATATATTTTATCATTTTGATTGATTTTTTAATTACATAATACAGTCAAAGGTAAGCCTTTGCCCTACACGACTAAGCTACTTTTTTCAGTAACCTCTAAAGTCTGAATAGCATTCGTAAGGTCTTCAATCAAATCATCAGCATCTTCAATTCCGACAGAAAGACGATATAAGTTTTCAGTAATACCCATTTTTTCACGCATTTCGACAGGTACTTTTGCATGTGAAGTCAGTACAGGTTCAGTAAGCGTACTTTCTACTCCTCCCAAACTAACAGCCTTACACACCAATTCTAAATGACGAACAAATTTTGCTCTTCCTGCTACATCTGTGTCTAGCTCAAAAGAAAGCATTGCACCAAAACCACCTTTCATTTGCTTTTTGGCAAGTTCGTGGTCTGGGTGGGTAGGCAATCCAGGGTAAAATACATTTTTTACTTGAGGTAATTTCTGTAATGCTTCGGCTATTTTTTGAGCATTTTGAGCCTGTGTTTTGACACGAATAGCTAATGTTTTGATGCTTCGTTCTAAAAGTGAAGTTGCCATTGCATCCAAATTTCCACCAAAATTAAAAGCTACATGATGGATTTTTTCAATCAATGCTTGAGAAGTAACGACTGCGCCACACGAAAGGTCGCTATGTCCTGCTAGGTATTTTGTTGCACTATGAATCACAATATCAATCCCTAATCGCAATGGATTTTGAAAAATAGGCGTTCCGAAAGTATTATCAATAAATGAGACTAGGTTGTTTTCTTTAGCAAAAGATGCCATTTCTGAAATATCAACTAATGAAAGCAACGGATTTGAAGGCGTTTCGATAAAAAGAGCTTTTGAGTTTGGCTTAATTGCTCTTTTAAAGTCTTCTAATTTTCGTCCTTCTACAAAAGTAGATTCGATTCCTAGTTTTGAAAGCTGTTCACGTACAGCATAATGTGTTCCTCCATAAATATCATTCTGTAAAATCAAATGGTCGCCAGCCTGTAAAACTCCTAAAAGTGCCGACATTGTGGCAGCCATTCCAGAAGAAAAAATAAGAGCAGCTTCTCCACGTTCTAAGGCTGCAATTTTTTGAGCAACGACTTCTTGATTTATTGTATTGAAGTAACGAGGATAAGGAATTGCACCTTCATCATTATAATTATAAGCTGTTGAAGTAAAAATAGGCGTATTTACACCACCACTTTTTTCGTCAAAATAAGTTCCACTATGAACACATTGCGTTGATTTTTTCATGATTTTTTGAAAGTTAATGAATAAGGTGGAAAAGTCGGTTTTTATATTTTATCTATTTATTCCAAATTTACAAAAATGTTTTGCAAAAGGAACTTTATATAATACGTTTGAAATTGATTAAGTAAAATTACTACTTTCCTTTTTTTGAAAATGAAGTTATAGAATATATCACAATCAAAGATGCTAGAGGTATGTTAGTTAAATCATACAAAAATGTATCAGAAGCGACTAAGACTATAGATATTTCAAAATTGAGTGTTTCAATTAGAAGCATTTTCTATTTCCTCTAAATTCCATTTTTCGTCAGCGAAAGCAAATTTATAGATAACCAAAATTCCATTATCAATTCCTCTCATTTCATATGAAATTAAATTTTCACTACTGATTTCCTTTATATATTCGTATTGGTCGTACTCGCTTATTTTATTGTCTTCAAAATCATTAAATCTCCAATCTTTTTTTTGAATAAAATTAATGGTTGTATCTCCTGTTTCATCTTCGTAAAATGATTTTAACGGAAATTTTGTGTGTTTGACTTGAAAAACTGAATCAGAACGGTATTTTTGAAAGAATTTATCAAAATCGGGTTCTTCAATCTCTTCTTTTTTGATAGAATTTTCTTGAGTAGAACCTGTGATTTCTTTGTTTTTGACAAGAAGATGAAAGCAACATTACAAATAAAATAATTGGTCGTTTCATGCGTGGTTTATTTAGGTTCTACATTTTCTATTCTATCTATATCAATTTCCATTTTTTCAATCTCTTGTTTCATTATTTCATAAGATATTGGATTTACAATAAAATCATCAAAATCTCTTCTAGTTTCTTCATTTTTTAAATATGGTTTTACATAATTTGATACTAAATTTACAGCGTATTGGATTATACTACTTGATATTTCTATATTATCCTTCCTCATTATGAAAGCATACAAACTTCTGTTTCCAGTTTTTTCAAAATACTTTTGGAACAAAATTTTTGAAATAGCAAGAGGGTAATAAGGCAATCTATTTTCTACTATTATAATGTCTAAAAATTCTGATAAAGCTCCCTGCTCCTCTTTCATTTTTGCACGACTTTTTTTAAAAAAGATGTCTAAAATTTCAAGTGAATATAAGCTACATAACATATCTTCAAATCTAGCATTTGGAAATATACTTTTATATAGTCCTTCATCCTTAAGAGAAAATAGTTGTTCCTCAAAATTTTCCTGCATAGCTTCAACTGGCTTTTGCAAGTGAAACGCAAGGTAAGCCTTGGCAAAGGCTTCATTGGGTACAATATTAATCCCCTGTTTGTTTATGTCTTGTATATTTCTAAATTCCCCTCGTCTTTTTTCATACCAAAGACTTGTTTCAAAAGACTCTTGTTGCAACCTTCTTTGTTCGTCAAAATTTGCCACAAAATCTCTTTCTTTCATTTGATTTTGTTGGTTTGTAAAACGAGTAATTTCCATATTAAACTGTTCATCACTAGAACGTATCAAACGAAAAGATACTCTTGCATCTGTATCCATAATTTCTCGTTGCTCTAGTGTTGCTGATTCGTAAGCCTTGTAAATAGAATAGACAGTTTGAGCTCCATTGATAATTTGCACACCTTTTACTGTCAATGTTTTTGCGTGATTTCCTACATCTGGAATACGCTTTGTGATTGCAGTTATTCCATTATTAAAATACCAAAACGTATCTGGACGTTTCTGTAAAGTTTCTATAATTTGCTCGTTATATTTAGAAATCAATAGGGGATTTCTAATATTTTTGAAGAATAAACTAAATTTAAATCGTTGAAAAAGAGCATGAATAGTTTTTGGTTTTAGTAGAAAAATATAAGCTTTCATACGCCCTTCAAACTCTAGCATATATCTTTTAGATTCTCTATTCTCAAACCTCTCTATAATAAGTTCAATATCTTCATCCTCTGGATTATAATTGTATTCTAAAGGATTATCCACTACAATTTTTTTATAGTTAAATTCGATGTAATCCTGCTTGATTTTATTTATGTCTATAAGTTGAAAAGTAACATTTGGTAGATGTTGCGAAGAAAAAGATTGAATAGTATCTTGAATTTCTGAATTTGTATCTGCTGCCGTAAAAAATATAAATCTTGCCTTTCCATTAGCTTCTAAGTGTTCTATTAGCTTTTGGTACTTATCATTAAATTTTGTGTTTTTTCCTTCCTTTCTACTACCATCTAAGACTGTGTCAAAATCTCTTATAACAGCATTAAATTCTTCTTTTCCGATTTGTGGAAACTTTTGTATTATTTTTTTTCCTCTTTTTAAATTACCTTCATTATCAATTTCTAAATTTACCCATTTCGATTGGACTACATAAAACATTTTTTGTCCCTGTGAATCTGTTTTATCAAAAATTATATCACAAGAACTATCATCTTTGCCATCAGTAATATATTGCTTATAAGAGGGAGTACGACCGTAAAAATTGAGAAACCATACCAAAAAAGCATACCCTTTATTTTGTTCTATTTTCTTATGTCTTCTCAATTCTGAATCATTTGCAGATTCATTTTCTATAATTTGTGTAAGCTCAAGGTTGAGTATCTTGTAAAAATTATTTGTCAGCATTTATATATACAGTTTTTATTGTTTTTAGCAAAGCAGAATAAAGATACTTTAAAATTTCAATTCTTACAACTCTACTTCGATACTTTCCTTTTCCACCCACTCCAAAAACTTCCCATAAAATTTCCCAGTCTTCAAAACTGCTGGATTTCCTAACAAAATTAACTGTTCTTTAGCACGACTAAGCGCAACATTTAGTTTTTTATCAACACTTTGTTTTGCATTCAAGGATTCCAAAAAGCGCATTTGTGCAGCGTGATTAGTTGCCATTGATAAAATAATAATTTTTCGCTCACTTCCTTGATAGCGTTCTACGGTATCAACGGTTATTACTTTTCGTAGATTTTCGTCTAAGCGTTGATAAATTTGTGCAATTTGCGCTCTATATGGCGTAATTACTCCGACGGTTTCTTCATCAAAATCATCTCCGAAAATTCTATGAATACTGCGTAAAAGCTCTACTACTCTGTCGGCTTCGTCGCTATGAAATTTTGTTCCTTTTTCTGATTTGGTAGGAATAAACAATACTCGTTTTTGAGCTAAAAACTTCTCTAACTCGTCTTCTGAATTTGGATTGTAATAATTCAATTTCTCAAACTGCCTTTCACTTCCTGCTTTCAGCGTTTTATAAAATTCTGTACTGATAAATTCGGCAATATCTTGATGCGTTCGGTACTGTGTCGAAAGCATTGCCACACAATTATTCCAGTTTCGTTTTTCGGCATTTTCTACCAAACGCTCAAAAACAGATTGGCTCAAATCTTCAATTCCAATTTCGTGCAACAACGGACTTTTTGCTTTACAGAGTTTCGAAGGCTGCGTAACAACGGCAGGAAGTTGTTTTTCATCTCCAATCAAAATAAAACGCTTGAATTTTGGCAAAATCCCACACAAATGAGGCTCTAAAAGTTGTGAGGCCTCATCTACAATAAGCGTATCAAAAGTTAGTTTTCCTCCATTTGGGTCATCTCTATTCAAGATTCTAAGATTAGAATAAAAAGAAGAAACCGTCGAAACAAAAACTCTTGAAGTATGAATTTTGGCTTTTAGTTCATCCAAACTTTTTGAGGCTTTCAAGCTATTTGGATAGAAAACGCTGTCTTCTTTTACATTTCCCAAACGAACAAAATCATCTCCACAAACGAGTTTTACTTTCTGACAAATTTCGTCTGTTGCTCGGTTTGTAAAGGCTAAAAGAACTACAATTTGGTCAGTTTCATTATAGAGATAATCGACCATGTTTTTGAGCATTGCCGAAGTTTTGCCAGTTCCGGGAGGGCCTTGTAAAAGGAAATAATCTTTTGCAGAAAGCGCACGATTAAATATTTCGTTTTGTTCTTCGCTTAATCCTTTATTTTGCCCTTTTTCGGTATAATCTATTTTAAAATTCTCATCAAAACGAGGTTCTTGTTTTCCGTAAATAATTCCTTTTTTGTGATTATCAGCACCCAAAAATTCAGCAAGTGATGCGCTAAGGTCATTAAAAGTTCGTTCCATCAAATTTGGTTCAATACCCCACTTTGGATATAATTCAAAAAAGGCTTGATTGATATGCTTACTCCAAATCTTGACAGTTACTTTTTCGGATGAAATTTCTTCAATATTTCCCTTCAAAATCTGGTATCGAAGTGGCGAATGTGCCTTGCCTTCTTGCTCTTCTTCTATTGGATAGACAACGATAATATCACCTTTTCTGAAAGAGGTAATAGACTGATTTTCTGGGCGTTTTAATGTCAGGAGTGTTTCGTCCTTGTTCCATTCTTCATAAATCAATTCATTCAATAAAGAAAAATTATTTGTTTTTTCAGTTTGTGTATTTCTCCAAAGACTTGCAAAACCCTGTACAGGTTCGCTTCCTGCTATCCCTCCTACTTTTGCAAACATAGCCTCACGCATTACAAGAGCAATAAATTCTATAAAATAGGCTTTATCTAATTCACTTCCTTTCTGCCATTTATCATCAAAGTCCTTTGCCTTATCTCTATCAAAAAAAGCAGGATTTGACATTTCGACAGATTTCAAAAGATTATCAAAGACTTTTACACTTCCATTAGCAATCCACATATCCATCGCTACAATTCTGTTTCTGATTTCCATAGCTGTTTGCTTATCAAAATCAAGACTTCCACAATCTCTCAAGCCATTTTGAGAATCACTAGAATACAGAAGCGCACTAATTCCTGTTCGTTTTTCGAAAGTGCTATCAATCAATAAATTATAACAAGCTACTTGTATCAAATCATTTTTCCAACCGTTTGAAAGCTGTACTTCTGGAGCTTTCGAACTCTTCAATTCTATAATATCTTTTCTGTCTTTTAGTTCATCTTCATTGTGTTCGACGAGTAAATCAATACGTCCTTGCAAACCATACTTGCTAGAAATAAAAGTCGGTTCTGTCGTTAATAAATTGTCAAAATAGGGACTTACATGTTTCTGAACGACAAAAAAATGTTCTTTTAGCTGTCTGCTAATCTCTTTTAGTTTTTCTTTATCAATAAAAGCAGCATCAATACTATTTTCTATAAAAGCATCTTTATAGGCTTCTTGAAACGTAATTTCTGGATTTTCTACTAATTTATCCAAAAGTTCATTGATTACCTTTCCTCTAAAAGTTCCTTCATTTCCTGCAAAAAATTCTAGTTTAGAAAGCAGATACAAATAAGGAGTTTGTCCTTTAAAAGTCTTACACTTTGCAATGGCAGAAGCATCTACCAAATAATCTGGATTCAATATAATGAGCGACTTGTCTGTACTGACAAATTCGTTTTCGCCTATGTGTTCCAAATTAGTAACACTGACAGGCTGGTAAGGCATTAAGCGAGGAATTTCCCTACTCAAATTATGCTGATGAAAAATCGTATTTTTCTTGGTATAATAATGAACATCAGCCACCGAAATACTAATCATTCCATGTTCTTCGGTAAAAAGTTGAAAGGAAGCTGTCCCACGTCCTTTATCATCATAAATAATTTCTGTATCTTTTTCTTGTACTGTTCCGAAAATTCTGCTTACTTTCTGTTCTGCATCTTCTCTGAAAGCCAGACTAATTAACTCTTCATCTTTATATTTTTCTTTAAGTGATTTTGGAGCATCTTCCGTAGCAAAAATCTGAACCAAGCGAGTAAGTAACGATAAAGCTGTCAGAAACTGAATTTCAGAAGGATTAAAAAAAACTTGAATACTATTTTTTCTCAAAAGTCGTCGTAAGCCTTGTAATTCGCTCTCCCATTCGTTCCCTAATCCATAGGCTTGACATACAAAATGTAGTTTTGCATACCAACCTGTAAAAATTTGTTGTTCTCTATCTTCTGTCAGATTATTTAAAAGGCTCAAAAAAGCTACATACAAACGCTGTAAACGCTGTTTTGAAGTTTCATCGCTTTTAACAGACAAGTGTTGGAGTTGGTCGTAATAATATTGAGTTTCTAGCTCGTTGAGGACAGTTTTTCGCATAATGTTTTCCTGTAGTTCGGACATCCCTGTCTGAACAAAATGAAAATAAGTTTTTTAGCAACAGACTAGGAAGTCTGTTATACAATTATTATCGAAGCTACTCTATTTTTTAGATTTTTGCAAAAAATTTGAGCAAGATTAATTCTTGCATCTTTATTTTACTTCCAATATTTTGAAAATTCTTTTTCTACACTCTTGTTTAATTCTATTATTATTCCTCTAAAATATATAGAACTTATAGTCTTTTGATAAAAGTATGGTTTATTGTTTATATCATTGTATTCATAATTGTTTCCAATTAATTTCCAGTAGAAAGTTATATTTTCTTTTTTATAGTTTGCTCTTATGATAAAATCATCAAAATTTTCTGTCAGACTAATATGTTTACTAAATAATAGATTATAACTATTCTCTTTCATAATTCTTAAACAATTAATAAAAGAACCCATCATTATTTCCTCTTGAATAGCTCCTAAGGGATTATTATTTATCCATATTCTAGTATTTCCGTATAAACGATTACTACTAGTTAAACGAAGTTTTACTTCTATAGCAAACTTAGACTTTTCTCCTATGATTTTTGTTTTCATATATTTCTATTTTTTAATTACTACACTTGGTTCTTTAATATAGAATACCAGTAAATAATATAACCTATAAATGTTTCCAGTTTGTTTTTTGGTTTTACATATAAAGCTCTCATTTTTACTCTTCCATCGACTAACATATCATTAGAAAAAGGGTTTTCAGCATATTCAGATAGATATTCATTCTTAAATTTGAAATCATCTTCCCACCAAGATTGAGGGTTTGAGGAAATGATATTTTTTTTATTCAAAAAAGTAATCTTATAAGAATACCAAAGCATGTCTTCGAAATTAGCATCACTTAACTTTGCTATTACTTGTCCATTTAATTCGACAAGCCAAATGGAATCTCTACCGTAATTAGATAGAGCTATTTTTTTAGCTCGTGTTAGAAATTTTCTCATTGAAATAATTTTAGTCTTTTGAAAAAAATTCAAGAAAATAAGGATAAAATAAAGTTACTAAACTCAGCCATTCCATTAAAAGAATCTACATTTTCCCAGTTCCAAGTATCTGTGGAAGAATCATAATAGAGTTCAGCAGATTCTTCGTGGTCTATAACATATATTTTTTCGTTGGTTGAATTATTTATATCAATCAGATAGTAGTCGCCACCTCCATTTTCGCCAATGCAAAATTTATGTTTGATAAATTTATCCTCTCCATAAAAACCTAATAATTGATTTATCCTTATTAGTTCTTCTTTACTATCATAACAGTTTGAGTAGGTTTTATCTTCATATTGAACAAGAATTTCTGTCAATATTTTTGGATAGTTTGTGATAAATGAAGTATAGAAGATTGGTAATTGAATATTGAATAATGCTTCTATTTCTTTTATATCTGATGTTTTCATTTGTTTATTGGCAATAATTTGGAAGTATTTGTTTACAATTAGTATCAAAGCTACTCTATTTTTAGATTTTTTTTTAAAACTGCGAAAACACTAACTTTCTTTGCTTTTTTCATCAAAAAGTTTCCAAGTCATAAAAGTCTTGTATTTTTGTCATTATCGTTCAAACCAAATCATTAAAATTAATTCAAACTTTATTATGACTAAAAAAATAATACTACCAATTTTTCTATTTTTTTCTGTTTATTCCCTTCAAGCACAAAACATAAAGCCAAAAGAAGAAGAAGCTATCAAACAACTTATACAAAATGTCTTTGATGATGTTTGGGGCGAGTTAGATTCTACTAAAATAGAAAAATATCATACAGATGATTTCCTTCTTTTAGAACACGGTGAAGTTTGGACAAACGATACCATAAAAAGCTATATTGCTAAGGCTCGTCAATCAGAAAAATTGCCCAAAAGAACCAATAGTTTTGAGTTTATTAGATTTGTAAAGTCTAAAAATTCGATTTGGTTTGCCTATCAAAACTATGCAACACTTAGTGTAGATGGCAAAGTAACAAGAGAATTACAATGGCTAGAAAGTGCCGTTGCCATAAAAACCAAACAAGGCTGGAAATTACAAATGCTACATTCTACAAGAGTAAAAAGGGATTGAAAAACTCAATAGTCAAGTTATTCAAACCTTAGATTTATTTGTGGAAAATGAAAAATATATTTTCATATTAAGTATCATAATACAAAAATGAGCTTTTTTATGTATTTTAGTTGTTTAACAAAATAAGATAGAACTATTTATCATCAAATTATTCAAAATTATGAATCATGCACTCTCATTTTCTGCACAGGCGCAAACAATGCTCAAATCAGCTTCTTCTTGGGCAAAATTTTTGGCTATTTTAGGTTTTATAAATGTCTTTTTCGTTTTTACAGTTGCTGCTGGTTTGATGTCTTTTGGGACTTTTTTACCTTATCTTAATTTGTTTTTACAAAATCCAAATTTACCAACCGAGCAGATGAGTCAAGCAGGTTTTGATGTCTCTATTCTTAGCACAGGAGCTTATAGTTATTTGCCTTTGGTAATGGGAATTATTTATATCATTGTTGGAATCATTTATCTATTTCCTATCGTACATTTATTTCGTTTTGGTTCGAATGCAAGTAGCGCTATTCGTACAGGAAATGAAATTAGTTTAGAAAAATCAATGTCTCATCTCAAATCTCACTACAAATTTTTGGGAATGTTTATCATCATTACTTTTGTAGTTTATATTATTATAGCTGTTGTAGGAGTGATTGGAGGAATGTTTTTTGGTTCGCAAATGATGTAAGAAGTTTTTTCTTATTTCCCCACCAATACGAAAGCTCCCCAATAATAAGGATGTTGATATTTTTGTTTAATAGAAAACTGTGCAGCACGTAGAGCTTGAGGTTTTGTTTTTCCCTCAAACCATGCTGCATAAAAAATGGTCATTAGTTCTTGTGTTGCTTTATCATCTACTTTCCAAAGTGAAAGCAAAACATTTTTTGCTCCTGCTGCTCTAAAACCACGCTGCAAACCATAAACTCCTTCTTGTGAAGCCAGTTTTCCAAGTCCAGTTTCACATGCCGAAATAACGACCAATTCTGTTTTTTGTAACTCCAATAAAGAAGCTTCATAGGCTGTAAAAATTCCATCTTCTGCTTGATTGTTATCTTTTGGTTTTGCAAGTACAATACCTGCGCCCAACATACTATTCAGAGCTGTTTGATTTTTACTTTCTTTGAAATATCCGTGTGTTGCGATATGCAAAATGGTAGGATTAAAAACCTGTTTGAGTGTTTCTTCGGAGGCATCTGATTTTAGGAAAACTTCTGTTTTCCAATTATTTTGTTTTAAAAGTAAATCTATCGTTCTTACTTCTTGTTCAGTTTGTTTTAAGTCTGTAAAAATTTCTGTAGATAATTGTAGCGAATTAGATAAAACCGAACCTCTATCATCGGAAGTAGTATTTTCTGTATCATCTTGAGCAGAGTTTTTAATTAAATAATTTGGTCTTCCCATCAAAACGGCTGTTTTTTCAAAACCCGTATTTCCTTTACTTTCATATTCTTTATTCTCTATAATTTCTCTCAGCGAAGTTACCGAATGAACCGTTAATTTATCTATCAAATAACTTTTTGTGGCTGGATTATAAAGCGTATAAAGATTAATAAAATTATAGATTCCATTTGGTGAAAAATAGATTTTCTTTGTTCTATCTAATTTTCTGTCAATCTGAAACCAAAGTTTTTTATAGCTTTCTTCATTTTCCAACTGAAACTGAATTGTATTTCTATAATATGTCAATTCTTTTTCTTCATTAATATCAGTTATCAAAACAGGAATTATTTCTGATTTTTTGACAATAAGAGCAATGTACATTGTTTTTTCTTGACGAGTTTTTGCGTCCCAAAACGAATTTTTTAGAATTTCGATGGCAGCTTCCTCTGGGTTCAAACTATTTTGAAGATTTTCTAGTGTGTAGCTCTCTATATTTATGTTTTGAGAGGTCAAATAATTTGAAAGAGCCGAAAGTTGTTTTTCCAAACCATTGGCTAGGCTTTCCAATTCTGCTAGATTTAGATGTAGTTCTTGTCTTTTTCGGATAGTAAGATTATTTCCTAATGCAATTTGATGTTTTGTTTGCTTCCATTCTTCATATTTGTCTATAAGTTTTTGATTTTTACTGGACAGAATATATTTTTGAATACGTTTATTTTCATTGAGTAGAATCCCTTTACGAGCAATTTGAATAGTTACAACAGCTTTTAAAAGCTTTTCAAATCCTAAATAATCAGGCTTTTGAACGAGCATTTGCACAAAAAAAGTCGTAAAATTATCAAAATAAAACTCATTACTTTCTATATAAGCTAGTTTTTCCTTTTCACTCAAACTATAAAAATTTGATTGTAATTCTTCCAATTTCGTTTCTATGACTTCAATAAAAAGAGGTTGCGCTTTTCCATAAAATCCATATTTTTGATAGAAAATAGCAAATGAATTTAGAAAGAAAATATAATCTGGGTGTTTTTTACTGAGTAAGGTAGCATAAATATTTTCAACTTCTTTATAAAGCGAAAGAGCCTTCTGGTAATTATCTTGAGAGGTATAAAGTTTGGCTAAGTTAGTACACGTATTGGCATATTCTAGGTTTTGTTTGCTATAATTTTCTGCATAAATCTGACGAGCTTTAGTCAGAGCCGTTTCTGCCATTGCAAAACGATTTTTATAGATATGATAATCTGCCAAACTTACCAATGAGCCCGCATAACTTGGATGATTTCTTCCTAAAAGATGCCCAAAAATATTACTTGCTTCTATTAAATATAATTCAGATTTATCATATCGATTTCCTATTTTGTAGAGCTGTGCCAAGTTCAGACACGAAGTTGCATAGGGAATACTTAGTTTTGTAAGTTCTATCTTCTGAATCTCCCTTGCTTTCAAATGCAGGTTTTCTGATTTCTTATACTTGCCTTGTAAGCGATAAATTACTGCCAAATCATTGCAACTTTGAGCATATTGAAGACTGCTTGAACCAAATTTTTTATCATTAAAATTCAGACATTGAGAAAGCAAAATTTCGGCTTCGGCGTAATTTCCTTGTTGTTGATACAGACTGGCAAACTGATTATTTACTTCAAAAAAATAAATACTGTCTTTTTCTAATGTTTGTTTTTGAAGGTTTTTATAAAGCTGAATCGCACTTTTATAATCATAACGAGCTTGTGCATAATTAGCTTCTTCTAGTAACAAATCCCAACTTTGTGTAGCTAAAGAATCAGAATCAGAAATTGGATTATAATTTATACTAGAGCTTTGAGCAAAAACAGTTGAGAGACAAAAAAAAGAGCTATAAATCAAAAATAAAAAGTAGTAATTTTTCATAGATTCAGAAAGTGTTTTTGTAATTGACTTTCTAAATATAACGATAATTGAGCAAATTAGTGTTTTGACCAAGAGAATGTAGAAGTTTTATAAAAACTTTGTCAGTAGTCTTTTGGTAACCTAAAAGAACTCTGACAATAGTTTTAAAAGTGTTATTCCGTCTTACAACCTCTGCATCAAGACTTCCACTTGTTCTTTTTTCCAACTAGCAAAGTCTCCAGCCAAAATATGTTTTCTAGCTTCTCCTACCAAATGCAGATAAAAAGCTAAATTATGTGTAGAGGCAATATAAGCTCCCAAAATTTCATTGGCTTTATTCAAATGTCTTAGATATGATTTTGAATAGGTATTACTGACATGACAATCAAAACCATCATCCAAAACGCTAAAATCTTTCTCCCATTTCTTATTTTTGATATTAATAATTCCTTTTGTCGTGAAAAGCATTCCGTTTCTTGCATTTCGGGTAGGCATTACACAATCAAACATATCTACACCAAGTGCAATTCCTTCCAAAATGTTAGCAGGTGTACCTACTCCCATCAAATAACGAGGCTTATCTTTTGGCAGAATATCACAAACAAGCTCTGTAAATTCATACATTTTTTCGGCAGGTTCACCTACTGAAAGTCCACCGATTGCGTTTCCATCTCTGTTTTGTTCAGCTACAAATTCGGCAGAAGCTCTGCGTAAATCTCTGTATGTACTTCCCTGAACGATAGGAAAAAGTGTTTGTTTATAACCATATTTTCCTTCTGTCGAATCAAAACGATTGATACAACGTGTTAGCCAACGATGTGTCATTTCCATAGATTTTTTGGCATAATCATAGTCAGAAGGATAAGGAGGACACTCATCAAAAGCCATAATAATATCTGCTCCAATACTACGCTGAATATCCATTACATATTCAGGCGTAAAGTTGAGTTTTGAACCATCTATATGAGATTTGAAAATAACACCTTCTTCTTTTATTTTACGCATCTGCCCCAACGAATACACTTGATAGCCACCACTATCTGTCAGAATAGGTCTGTCCCAGTTCATAAATTTATGCAATCCTCCTGCTGCCTCCAAAACTTCTGTATTCGGTCTTAGATACAAATGATAGGTGTTTCCCAAAATAATCTGAGCTTTTACGTGTTCTTTTAGTGCTTCTGGTGGAACACCTTTTACAGTTCCTAGCGTACCGACAGGCATAAAAATAGGTGTTTGTATTTGTCCGTGTGCTGTTGTGATTGTTCCTGCTCGTGCAGAGGTATCTTTATCGGTGGTGTGAAGTTCGAATTTCATTGAATCTAGCTTATATGAATCTGATAGAAAAGGCTTTTTGTTTTTTAGTCGTGCAAGTTCGTAAAAAATGACTAGTGTATCAAATTCTGTTTTATAGAAATACCTAAAACGACCTATTTTTGCTTAAAGTAAAATTTCTCATTTTTTTTCAAAAAGACTGTTACTTTTTAGTTTCTTTCGGATTGTATAGATAGAAAGGCACTTATAAACTATATTTCCTTATAAAATCATTAATTTATTTGGAAAAAAACGCTTTCAGATTAGGAAGTTTATAATAGTCTTTTTACTTTTGATTTACTGTTTTTCACTTTAAAACTAAAAAAAATATGTTAGTTATATTAACTGCTGTACTAGCTACAGTATTCTCAATCTCATTATTAATCTCTCTTTTATTTAAAGGTATATTAGATAATAATGGTAAAAAAATATTAGCAGGCGAAATAAAACAGCCTGAAGTAGGTATCCTTCGTAAGTTTTATGATGTAGATGCCAATTATTATTCAGGATTGCTTTTCAGCATTGGTCTTGTAATAAGTGTTGCTCTAACATTTTCAGCTTTTACTTGGGATTTCGAAGACGCACAAGATTTGGCTGAATATGTTGCTCCAGTAGCCGAAACAGAAGAAATTATTGATGTTCCTCTTACAAATATTCCACCACCACCACCACCAAAAGTACAGGTAGTAACTCCAGAGGAAATTGTAGAAGTAGAAAATGATATTGAACTTGATGAAAATATCGAAATCAAAATTGAAGATGTAGAAATCGAAATTGATAATATCGTAACTGACGTAACAGCTATTGAAGCTCCACGTCAACAAGAAGAAGTAGAGCAAGTATTTACTATTGTAGAGCAAAATGCAGTTTACCCAGGTGGAATGGATGCTTTTTATAAGTATGTTTCAAAAGAATTGAACTATCCAAAACAAGCAAAACGTATGGGTATTCAAGGGAGAGTATTTGTTCAGTTTGTGGTAGATAAATCAGGTAAACTTACAGATGTAAAAACTGTAAAAGGTATCGGTGGAGGCTGTGATGAAGAAGCCGAACGTGTACTTAGAGAGTCTAAAAGATGGGCACCAGCCAAGCAGCGTGGTAAGACTGTAAAAGTTCGTATGAATATTCCTATCGTTTTCAAATTGGATAATTAAAAATAAGACTAGGTAAAATAAACTTTACTTAGATAGTGAAAACAGACACAAAATACTTTAAAACCTATTCATTCATTTGAATAGGTTTTTTTGTGTTTAGTAAATTAAGTTTGTTACTTTTTGATGTTTTTTGAATTGTAAAATTATAAAATAAATAACTTAAAATTATTTTACAATGACCACCAATTCAACCAATTTCTTAAAGACAGCTTTAGCAATTTTACTTTTTTCAAATTCTATCTTGTTTTTCTATATCTTTAAACAAAACTCTGAATTAATTAACCTGAATACTAAGCTAGATTTATTAATTAAGAATAATTTTGAGAAGCAAAGTGAAAAAATAACTTGTGTGAATGTTTTTATAGAAAATGAAAAAACGCAAGAGTTAAAGACAATACTAATAGACTATGTCAAAGAGGTTGGTTTAGATACTGCTGAACTAATAGACCCACCAACCTGTAATCTTATTGCACCACCTAGAGAAGAGGAAGTACCAGATTGTGGGTTTTTTTATTCTATACTCCTTGAAGCTAAACCAAAAGAAGGAATAGAATCTTTCTATAAATACATTAGTGAAAATCTAAATTATCCTGCTCTTGCAAAAAGAGAAAATATAAAAGGAAAGGTAATAGTAAGTTTTGTAATAGATAAAAATGGAGAAATTACGGATGTAAAAGCTAAAAATGATATTGGTGGAGGGTGTGCAGCAGAAGCCGAACGAGTAATCAGAAACTCTCCTAAATGGAATCCAGCTAAACAGCGTGGCAAAACTGTAAAAACGAGATTAACTATTCCGATAATTTTTAAACTAGAAAAAGAGTAAACTAATGATTTTTTAATGTTACTTTTTGAAAAATAAGTGATTGTATAAAGTAAGTAATTATAATAAATAAAATAATTTTATTAATTCAAATATATACAATTATGCAACTACTTATTTCTCTTAGTGCTATTTTATGTTTTTCTGTTTTGGCTGGTGTTTCCTTTCTTCGTTTATGGCTAAATTATCAACAAAGCAATGTTCTGAAATACGATTCAGCTTATAAAGAAGACAAAAATAATCCCGATAATAGAATAGACCAAACTCCAAAAAGTTTCTATGCTACTTCTATTCATAATTATTCAAAAATGCTTTTTGGTTTTGGCTTAATGGTCAGTTCTGCACTAGTTTTGTATGCTTTTACTTGGCAGACAGAGGAAGAACAAAATTTGATAAGCTATGAAAAACCAATCATGGAAGATGAAATATTTGATTTACCTCCTATTACAGATATTCTACCACCTCCACCTCCAAAGATTCAACCAATAAATCCAACTGAAATAGTAGAAGTGGACAAAGTTGATTTTGATGAAAGTCTCGTTAAAATCAATATGGAAGAATTAGAAATTCAAATTGACGACTTAGTAAGTGATGTAACAGACATTGATAAAAATAACTTTCAATCTCAAAAAGTAGAAGAGTTGTTTTATATCGTAGAAGAACCTGCTATTTTTGAAGGAGGGATGGATGCTTTTTATAAGTATGTGGCTAAAAATATAAACTATCCCAAACAAGCAAAAAGGCAAGGCATAGAAGGAAAAGTATTTCTTCAGTTTGTTGTGGATAAAGATGGAAGTGTTACGGCTATAAAAGTAGCTAAAGGAGTTGGTTTTGGGTTAGATGAAGAGGCAAAGCGAGTTTTGAGTGAATGCCCAAAGTGGAAACCTGCTCGTCAGCGTGGACAAATTGTAAAAGTCCGTATGTCTATACCAATTATGTTCAAATTGGATTAAAAATTCAAAATTATATGTTCGGACAAAGCGTACCTTTTTACTATATTTTATCTTTCAATTTCTAAAATCTGACTTCTAAATTTATTTAGGTTCTCTATAAATCATAATTGGCATTCCGTTATCAAGAGCCATTTTCCGAATGCTTGTTTTGCTTCCAAAAAGCTTTTTGAAAAAATTTTGTTCAGCTTTGAGCATTACGAGCATATCGGGTTGATGGCTAGATAAATAGCCTTCAAGCCCGTTGGTTACACTCTTCGAATCACGAATTACTTTAAAACTGAGTTTACTAAACAAAACAACATCAAACTCTGCTTGTAGCTCTTGCATTTTCTCGTTTTCTTCTCGTAATTTTTTTCCATCCGTACAGACATGCAAACAATCTAATTTTGCGTCAAAATTGCTTGTAAGCTCTATCAAATCACGAATCCTTGTCGCATCATTCCCATCAAAATTAGCTGCATAAACAACATATTCTAATGGTTTGTAAGTAGCATCTTCTGGAATAGTCAGGATAGGACAGTTTGCTTCCCTGACAACTCTATTATTTAAGAATAAATCTTTTATTTCATTACTATCTTTATGAGACAAAACTATCATAGAAATAGAGTTATCTTGCATTATTTGTTCTGTTGCATCATCTGGATGTCCTTCCATTACTAAAGGCTCTATCATAATGGGTTGCCCAGTTTCATTATAGGTGTGGTTTTCATATTGAGTAAGCAAAACACGCATTTCCATGTGAGCTTTATCATGTTTTTCCTTAATTTCTCGTTTATGCAAAGTCATATTTGCTCCTGCTGGTACGGTAGAGGTAACAAAATGACACATAATGATTACTTTATGAGAAGCCTGTGCAATTCCAATAGCATGTGCTAGTGAAATCTCCGTAGCTGGTGTAAAATTAATGGGAACGAGAATATGCTCCATATTTTCTGTAGGAATTAGAATAGTATTTTTTTGTGTGTTTCTTTTTGAAGAGGTTTTGATAAAAAACCATACTTTCTTTCAAATTAGCAACTTCTTTGCTTTTCTCAAAATGAAATAAAGATTTTTTTTATTCACCAATTGATAAAACACCTGTCATTACTGGCAGTTCAAGGTAGTGACATCAATGAAAACGGAATAGAATTATTTTTATAATGAAAAATACACTTTTTTTGTAAAAAATCAAATTGTTGTATGCATAAATTAGAACTAAAAAATAAATGGAATTTGCTAATTTTTTTGGTAAATTTGTATAAAAGACTTCTTGCTCTCTCTCCTCAAAGTAGAACCAAAAATTATGCGTCAAGATTACATAGACCCAAATATAAAACCTGAAAACACAACCACAGAAGCAGATATCGAACGTGCTTTACGTCCCTTGTCATTCGATGATTTTACAGGACAAGAAAAAATATTAGAAAATTTACAGGTTTTTGTAAAAGCTGCGACTAATAGAGGAGAGCCTTTAGACCACGTTTTGTTACACGGTCCACCAGGATTGGGAAAAACAACACTTTCACATATCATTTCAAACGAACTGAATGCAGACATAAAAACCACTTCAGGACCTGTTTTGGATAAGCCAAGTGATTTAGCAGGACTTCTAACCAATTTAAAGGCTGGAGATGTTCTTTTTATTGATGAAATTCATCGTCTAAATCCTGTTGTTGAAGAATATCTGTACTCTGCTATGGAGGATTATCGTATTGATATTATGTTGGATACAGGACCTAATGCCCGTTCGGTTCAGATAAAATTAAAACCTTTTACGCTCATTGGTGCGACTACTCGCTCTGGTCTTCTGACTTCTCCTCTCCGTGCAAGATTTGGAATTAATCTAAGACTAGAATACTATGACGCTGAACTTCTGACAACAATTATTCAACGTTCATCAGCTATTCTAAATACGCCAATTACAAAAGAAGCTGCCTTTGAGATTGCAAGGCGAAGCAGAGGAACGCCACGTATTTCGAATAATTTATTGCGAAGAACACGAGATTTTGCACAAGTAAAAGGAAACGGAGACATAAATTTAGAAATTGCTCAAATTTCTTTGAAAGCCTTAGAAGTTGATGATAATGGACTTGATGAAATGGATAACAGAATTTTACTTACTATTATTGATAAGTTTGGAGGAGGTCCTGTTGGCTTGACAACCATTGCGACAGCCTGTGCAGAAGAAGCCGAAACGATAGAGGAAGTTTATGAGCCTTTTTTAATAAAAGAAGGGTTTTTGAAGCGTACACCAAGAGGGCGAGAAGTTACTGCATTAGCCTATCGTCATTTTGATATGTTGCCACCTCATGAACAGGCTAGATTATTTTAAATGCCTACTCCATGAACTATAACAACAAAAAATTCCGTCCAGTTTCCAATACTGATAATGGAGAAACATCTAGCGAAACTATGTTTGAATACAAGCAGGAAGGAAATATTCTGACTTCAACATATAGTGGAGGAAAAATAATAAAAGGTCATTTGATAGGACTTGTTGATGAAGATGGAAATATTGATATGCGTTATCATCAAGTCAATGAAAAAGGAGAACTCATGACAGGAATTTGTAACTCAAGACCAGAAATACTAGAAAATGGAAAAATAAGGTTACACGAAACTTGGCAATGGACATCAGGTAATAACTCAAAAGGAAATTCTATTTTAGAAGAAATTTAATTCAAAAAAATGCTCTCTCAAACCTCTCAAAATCCACCTTTAGCAGAACGAATGCGTCCTCAAAATTTAGAGGAAGTCATCGGACAAAAACATTTAATCGGAAATAATGGAGTTTTGGCTCGTGTTATTTCTTCAGGTGCTGTGCCTTCTATGATTCTTTGGGGCGCACCTGGAATTGGCAAAACTACTCTTGCTTTGCTTATTGCGAAGGCTCTCAAACGTCCTTTTCATACATTGAGTGCTATTTCGGCAGGTGTAAAAGATGTTAGGGAAGTGATTGAAAAGGCAAAAAGACAAACTAGAGCTATTCTTTTTATTGATGAGATTCATCGTTTTAGCAAATCTCAACAAGATGCACTTTTAGGGGCTGTTGAGCGTGGAACGGTTACGCTTATTGGTGCGACAACTGAAAATCCATCTTTTGAGATAAATTCGGCTTTGCTTTCTCGTTGTCAAGTTTATATTCTCAATCCTTTATCGGAAGAAGAATTAAAACAACTTTTGCAACAAGCCATGGAAAGAGATTTCAAGCTCAAAAAGAAAACTATTGAGATAAAATCTTACGAAGCACTTTTCAGAATTTCGGGAGGAGATGCACGAAAATTATTGAATCTTTTTGAACTCGTTGTAGAATCTGAACCTAATTTTAATCTTCCAAATCAAGAAGACGAAGAAGGAAATACAATCAAAAATAAGATTGAAGTTACAGATGAAAAAGTAATGCAAGTAGCCCAGCAACGAGTTTCTTCGTATGATAAAAGTGGCGAAAATCATTATGATATTGTTTCGGCTCTGATAAAGTCTATTCGTGGAAGCGACCCTAATGCTGCCATTTATTGGTTGGCAAGAATGATAGAAGGAGGCGAAGATGTCAAGTTTATTGCTCGTCGTTTGGTAATTTCGGCTTCGGAAGACATAGGAAATGCAAATCCGACAGCCTTAGTTTTGGCAACAACTACATTTCAAGCTGCTATTCAAATTGGTTTTCCAGAGGCTCAAATTGTTTTGGCTCAATGCGTAACTTATTTAGCTACTTCTCCAAAAAGTAATGCTTCTTATGCAGCCATCAAAACGGCAAGAAAAATTGTACAAGAACAAGGTGATTTACCTGTTCCGTTGCACCTTCGAAATGCACCTACAAAACTGATGAAACAACAAGGCTATGGAAAAAATTATAACTATTCCCACAATAACGTCAATAACTTTGCAGCACAAGAGTATTTTCCAAAGGAATTAGCCAATACAAAACTCTACGAACCTTCAAACAATGCAAGAGAAAATGCGATACGACAATTTTTAAAAGAACGTTGGAAAGAGAAATACGGATATTGACAGTTACCAGTAAATAGTAACCAGTTATCAGTTAATTTCAATGACACTTATTTATTTACTTTGTTAATAAATCGAATTGTAATTTCTCTAGGTTTTTCTTCTTTCTCCTTGGTTTCTGTTTCTTCTTTAGAAATAGATTTTTGATTAATATCTTCTTCGATATTAGTTTTTTTCTCTGTAATAGGAGACAAAGCCTCATCTAAAAGCTTGTCTAGTTCGTTAATAGTCATCACTTGATTTGTAAATAGTGAATCTAATTTATTTTTTTATGAATCTGACTGTAATTTCTCTAGGTTTTTCTTCTGTTTTATTCTTTTCGTTTTTTGAGTTTTGCTCAGAGTTTATTTGTTTTTCGGTATCTCTAAGCTGATTTTCCACTAAAGAGCTAAATCTGTCATCAGACAACAGCTTGTCTATTTCTTCCATAGTAAGATAATTCATTTCATTTGTATTTTATTAAAAATAAACAAAAGTAATCAAAACAGAAAATTCAAAATTGAAATTTCTCATTAACTGGTAACTGATTACTACTTACTGATAACTGAAATACTACCATTCAATCACATCTCCCAAATTATCCAAGAAAGGCAAATCATCTTTGTAAGTAGTTAGTTTTCCTTGATTAATATACGTATTTATACGCTGTAATTCTTCAAAGTTGGGAGAGTGAACTGTTACAGGAATCTTACGAAGACGAGCATCATCTTTTTGAAAAGGAGCTTCTTCTTTAGAAGTATAAAATAAATGCCACAAATCTGTTGAGCCACTCCAACCAATCCGTTCGATTTTATCAAAAATATTAGATTGCTTGTGCCACTCTTTTAGTTTTAAGTTGATTTGTTCGAAAAAATGAATTGTATTTTGAAGTCTAATACGAGAACCCAAACGAGACTTTCCTTTAGAGTTTAAATGTTTTATTTGTGATTTCCCTTGCTTCTTTCTGACCATATATGCTGTAATCGCTTTGTGATAAACAAGCTCTCCTTCTTCAAAATAACCTAAAGAAGCATACCCAGCTTGTATCAGAATGAGTAAATATGGTTTTGGTAAAAAAGTAATTTTGTCAGAATAATTTGAAAGACAAAGTGATTTTTCTTCATCTTCTCTTTTTGGAAGAGTAGGAAAAGTAATTGGAGTGCGAAAGTCAAGAATTTTTTCTCCTTCTTGATTTGTTCCATACAAAGTCCCTTTCTTTGTGTCAGAATCCCAAAAAATAGACTCCATAGAATCATCTAAGGAAGCTAATCGTTCTATTAAATCTATTGAATCTGAATAATCCATTTTGTGTGTGTATCACAGACTTCCTAGTCTGTGCAAAAGTGAAAAAGAGTTTTTGAATAAGAAATACTTTATACGTGTTCTGTGGCACATAGAACAAGGTTCGTTTATCTATTCTAATTTTAATCTAAATAATAATACTTTGTCAGGTTTTTCGTATTCTCCTCTTTCTATATAAAAAACGTCATAGTATTTATTTTTTGTTCTTTGATAATATTGAACGACACTAGAAAAAGCAATTTTAATTGGTGTTGAAGTTCCTTTTGATTTACCTGTTGTTATTGTTTGTCCTTGTGTATTATCAACAAAAACAAAACCTTCACAATTAGAACAAGGTGTATCATTGACATAAATTATAAATAAATAATCTAGCAGAAAGTCTATTTTATCTTTATCTGATACTTTAATGGTTAGTTCTTCTTTGCTGAAAGTATTTAACTCTACTACTTTCACTTGATTATAATATACATGCCAATAATCTAACGTATCAGCTTTCGCAACGCTGAAAAATCCAATAAGAAGAAAGACTAAAAAGATTAATTTTTTCATTAAAGATAATAGTTTAGAAAAAAACAATAATTTACCTATTCAAAACAACTTTTACCGTATTAGTTCCAACAGCATTATCTTGAAGTGAACGAATATAAATTTTACAGATATACATTCCATTTTTGACAAGTTCACCTTCGTTTCCTCTACCATTCCACGAAATATTTGTAAAACTTCCATTATTATCTTGATAATTTTGGCGAATTGTTCTGACTGCTCTTCCCAAAACATCATAAACCACCAAAATAACCTCTATATCATCGCCTGTACGAGTATGAGTAACATCGAAATCAACACTACTCCAAAAAGGGTTTGGAAAAGGTGTAATTTTTGTAATTTCGATAGGCTTGTTTTCTACATAAAAATCAACTTCAATGGTAGTAGGATTAGAATAATTATCCCAAACAGTAAAAGTAAGTGTGTGTTTGCCAACTGTTAAGTCTTGCAACGGAAAAGCGATTGTTCCCTTCTGATAACTTCCTTCATCATATTCAAAATAATCGTTCAGAATAAAAGTTTGTGTTGCTTCTCCATCCAAAACGGCTGTTATTTCTCTTCCCACACCATAACCAGTCAAATTAATTCCATTCTCATCACTAATTTCTGCCAAAAAAGTTGTATTTGAAGGAACTTTTGCACCAGAAACAAACGTCTTATCTTCTATCCAAATCTGTGCTGTTGGTGCTGCATTATCAGTTGGTGGATTAGTGTTACTTGCTCCAATCTGAATGCCATAAAATCCATTTGCATCTCTATTTTGAGTTTCATGTTTGGCATACATAACTACTCTTCCACTCGCCAAATTATAATTTATATCCTTCGAAACTACAAAGGTAATTTCAAATCTGCCTTCATTAATTCTTACTTTTCCTCTATATAAAACATTCTGCCAATCGTTATAAAACGTAGGTTGGGATTCATCTCCGTAGGTTCTAAGTTCAGCAGGTTTGTCATAAATGGTAATATCCAAATCGCCAGAAAAATCAGAGCTTAAAGTATTATTATTTACAATCTGTCCAGAAAGAGTAACTTTATCTAATGCTTTTACAGACTCTACAACGCTTCCATTTGCTCTTACTTCTGTAATAATGGCTTCTGCTTTTGGATAGTTTAGACGAAGCGCAGGGTCTCCTAAAAGTGTAAAATTTCTATTTAATTTCGAAAGACTTTCATTTTTGGTTGCCTTAATAACATCTCCTAATCTTGGCATTTCTCCATTTGGCAAACGCTTAAAAACATTGTTATAAAACGCTTTTGCCAAAATAAAATTTGTCGAAGCTGTTACGGGTCGTGTTGTCGTTACGAGCGCAATTCCTCCTCCATCTTCATTTGTCATTAATCTTTCTCCTACTGAAAAAACTTGAGGGTTATCGTAGCGTCCAAACTCACATGTCGCTGTAACAAACATAGGTAAATTGTTAAGGTTTTTCCAATTTGAAACCGAAGCCAAATCTACCACAGCTTCTGTAGCCAAACTAGCTTCTGAACCGTGTCCCATATAATTGACAATCAAAGAACCATTGTTTACATTCTGATTTAGACTTTCACGTACTTTTGGTGAAAACTTTCCATTTGAGGTAGAAATTTGAGGAAAAGCATCAACATATAATTTTTCTGCTTGATAACCTTTATATCCTTCAACAATTTCGATGAGCTGTTCAGAATCTCTCAAATGAATATTTCCATCGCCATCATCAGCTACAAAAACGACTTTATTTCTCCATTTTCCTAACGTCTGTGGAAGCGAATAACCAATAATTTTATCAACAACTAAATTTGCTTGACTAGCATTTCTGACAGGAATACGTCCGATTCCAATATCTAAATCTTCTCTCTGAACTTGAAAAGTTTCTGCCCATTCTCCTTCATTATCTTCCAAAAGACCATAAAAATCTTCTGATGAAAACGTTTCGACAGGCTCTAAAGATTGCCTAGACTGATACACAGGAACAAAATTATTATTTGCCTGAACTCTATCTTTATAATCATAACTTGTGTCTCCAAAAAGAAGTAAATATTTCAATTTGTCATTTTGATTTTTGTATAAAAAACGAACAAAATCACGAATAGCAGAAACATCTTGCTTTCCAGATGAAAACTCATTCCAAATCTGATTTACCGTTATTACCAATACTTCCATATCGTCATTTTCGCTATGAAAAGCAGCTAATTTTTGAGCTGCATCTAAAAAGTCTGTATGCGTAATAATCAAAAAATCAGGCGTAGAAAGACCGTGTAAATTTTGATTAGTCAAAGCCGTTATTTCTACTGGTGCAGGTAATTCTGCATTTATATCAAAGGCAACTAATTCTTGTAAACTTCTATTTGTGCGAACTGTAAAAGCATTTGGATTAGAAGAGCTAACAGGAATTTCTTGAATATCAAATAAATTATTTATGCTCCAAACACGCATAGAAGCAGGTTTTTGAGCAAACTCAAAACTAGCAATTTCATTTTGAGAAGAAGCTATCGAACGAAAATGTGTGTTTTGTTTGTAAAATGATAGAGTACGAGTAAATTCTAAAGTCAGAAAATCTAAATTACCAAAGGCTGTATTATCTGTTTTATTATAGGTAACTTTTACAGGAAGAGAAGCTACCGAAGAACTAATATTTGATGAAAAAGTAGCTGTATTGATATCTCCTTTTTTTGAATAGGTAGAAATTTGAGAAGCTGCAATAGGAAGTTTTCCAAACTCTTGACCTGCCACAGAAAAGCTATAATCACTAGCACGAGATGAATACGCTGTTGCCGAGGCACGTAACAAAACAGGACGAGAAGTAACCAAACCTTCGGACTCAAAATCAATAGTTTCTTCTACAACAAAATCAAAACGTTCTCCAAACCACATTCTACCAGAACCTCCACCACCAGAGTTTGCTAAATCTCCGATGATATTTACTTCGTCTAATTCGTGATGTGCTATTTCATTGTAGGTTGTAATTTTTGTTCCTCCACTTAGGCTTTCAGCTGTCTGAATGCGTTTTCCTGTCTGATTTCCTACTTTAAGATAATAATAATTAAAATCATCATATAGGTTTTTCTCAAAACTAAATTTTAAAGCATCATTTGCTTGTGCATCATAGGTATGAACATCGGCTGCTTGTGCATAAAAAAGAATATAATCTCCTGTACCAAAGGTATTATCATTTTCCAATTCTATAAAAATAGGATTTTCTTTCAAATCTGAAATACGTAGTGCCGAATTTGCTTGAGGGAGCATTCCTCCACCATTTCCAAAAATCTGAATATTATTTGGGTTTATAGAAGAAGGATTCAGACCTGCCGTTTGAAGGTCTTGAAAGGTAATTTTGTGTACTCCTTTTTCTTCTATTTTGAGTTTCAAAATTTGTCCGTCTGAAAGAACAGAGTTTTGAGCAAAACTAGTAGAAATAAAGAAAAAAGTAAGAACAACTGAAAATGAATACTGAATATATTTTGATGTATGAAGATTCATAGAATTTATTTTACGATATAAATTTGTAGGACTGGTCGGTTTTTTTGGTGTATACTACTGATTATCAAGTTTTTGTTTGATAAAACAGTTTGTAAAGATACAATTTTTTCAATTATTTATTTTCTTAAAAATTTGGAAATCCACGAATCTTACAAAAACATTTCACTTTTCCGAAGTATCTTTTATGAGGCTTTAGAAATAAAATTTCATAAGTTTTTTATAGCTAAATCCTTCTCATTTGAATAATTTGATTTCAAAGAAACAGGCTTTCAAAAAAATCTTGTATTTTAGAGAAAAAAACAACTAAATCTGCTAAAAATGAATAAATCGTGGCTGCCTTGGATTGAGATAGGTTATACTACTTTTGCTTATCAAGGAATGGAAGAGTTGAAGATAGAACGATTGGCAAAAAAAGTAGGTAAAAACAAATCATCGTTTTATCATCATTTTGCTGACATGGAAATATTTATTAGCCAACTTTTAAAATATCATATTGAACAGTCCAAAATTTTAGCTATAAAAGAAGGAAACTGTATTTCTAAAGAAGAGCTTATTGATATTTTGGTAGAACATAAAACAGACTTACTCTTCAACAGACAGTTGCGTATTCATCGTCAAAAAAAAGAATTTGAAGACTGTTTTGTCAAAACAAACGAAATTACGCTTCCTAATTTTTTAAATCTTTGGTCAGAAATATTAGGTTTAACAGGAAATACCGACCTATCTAAAATGATGCTCAATCTAAGTCTTGAAAACTTCTATTTACAGATTACTGAAAAGACATTGAATCATACTTGGTTAAATAATTACTTCAAAGAATTACAACGCTTAACAAAAGAATTCAAACGCACTTCTCAAATAAATCTTCCTATATTGAACGGTAGCGTCTAAAATTACTCCTCTCAATTCTTCAATTTTGTATTAATTAATCATTCAATTATATACAAAATTTGAAATTATGCAATCTTTGAAACGACAACCACTTTTATTTATAACACTTCTTCTACAAGCTATTGTGGTATTTATTTATACGGCTTATGTAGGTCTGCAAGATGGATGGATTTTTATAGAAGTGGCTATTACTAACCTTACTTCTCTTACTTGGAACGGACAATTTACGGCTGACTTTAGCTGTTACCTATTACTTTCTGGGTTGTGGATAATGTGGAGAAACAAATTTTCTATTTCTTCTATTTTCATTGCTTTATTTGCTATGGTATTAGGTATAATAATATTTGCTCCTTATTTCATTTGGCTTCTCTACAATGAAAAAGGAAACTTAATTAAAGTATTGATAGGAACAAGAAATTAATTATTCAAAATTCTATTTTTTATTAAATCATCAAATACAATTTTATAATATGACTACTTCACAAAACTCTAAATTCAGAACACAATCATTTCATAAATTTTGGCTCAAGATTACAGCTATTGTAGTAGGAATTGCAGCTCCAATATTTTTTCTAGGAACAATGATAGAAACATCAGAAGCTGCTCGTCTGACTTTAGACATACTGAGCTACCCAATAGATGGCAATATCACATACAAATCTAATGATGTCCGTTTTTTATCAGCTCTGACAGGTGGCTTTTTGTTAGGTTGGGGAGTTATGATTTGGCTGCTTTCTAGTTGGGTTTATGACAAAGCACCAGAAGCTGTACGAAAGGTTGTTTTGATAGGACTTTTATCTTGGTTTTGCTTAGATAGTACAGGTTCTATCGCATCAAGTAATTCTTCAAATGCAATATTTAATATTTTTGTATTACTCCTTGCCGTTGGTCCTTTGTGGTTACCAGCTAAATCTGAATATTAAAAAAGGATAGCCTGACTGTTTGGATTATCAAAAAATCTTGTAATTTAGAGAAAATAAAAAATCTCTCAAATCATACAAGAAAATGAAACAGTTTCTACTCTCTCTTTTATTTGGCTTTTTCCTTTGCATTTCTATAATATTTCCTAGCTTCTCTCAACTAACTGATGATTTTTCAGATGGAGATTTTACAAATAACCCCACTTGGAACGGTGGAAACTCTGTAAATGCAAGTGTAGGTTTTCAGGTCAATGGAAGCAATCAATTACAGCCAGATTTACCAACTGGAGGAAGTGGAACTCGCACGGCTTACCTTTCTACACCCATTATAGTCAATCCAACAACGACTAATTATGAATGGAATTTTGATGTAGAATTGACTTTTACCTCTCCAAACCCACCAAACAATACCAATAAAGCAGAAATTTATTTGCTTTCTGACCGAAATGACCTTTCTGGTTCTCTAAACGGTTATTTTATTGAAATTCAAGATGTTGTTACCTTGCAAAGAAAAGTTGGAAATACCGAAACGGTTATTCCTCTTTCAAACGGAACGACTACGCCACTTTCTAACCCTGTGAGTGTTTCTGTGCGTGTGATTTATATTGCTGATACTGGTTCTGGTGGTTCTTGGCTCGTTTTTGTTAATGGAGTTTTGCAAGGAGAAGCGACTGAAACGATTAGCATTGCGCCTTCCCATTTTGGAGTTTTGTATAATTATTCTGCCAATTCAAGAAGAGAAAGTTTTTTGTTTGATAACGTAACCATTGCGCCCTACATAGACAATACGCCACCAACAGTTACAGGTGTTTTGGGAGCTGCGCCTAATCAAATTAGAGTTTCTTTTGATGAGCCTTTGAATATTGCTTCCCTTCAAAATACTGATTTTAATGTGGCAGGTTTTGGCAATCCAACACAGATAACAGCCGAACCCAATCAAGCACAAAACTTTAGACTTACTTTTGCTATTAACTTTACGGTCGGAACTTCTTATACTTTAGATGTACAAGATTTTGAAGACCGTTTTGGAAATGTAATCGTTCCTTCTTCTACGCCTTTTACTTTCAATGATAATGCTGCTCCACTTGGGCAAACTTTGACTGTCCTTAGTCCTACAACTTTACAGTTAGATTTCACAGAAGAAGTAACCACAGCCACAGCACAAAACACAGCAAATTACAATCTTGCAGGAAATACGGCTTTGTCTGCTGTTCGTGATAATACCAATTTTAAGCGTGTTTATTTGACCTTTTCTAATGAATTTGATGATAATACAATTTCTTCTTTAGACATTTCGAATATTGCAGACCCAGCAGGAAACGCAATGCCAGTTACTCAAACGCTTACTTTCAATTACGATACCGACCGTCCAGATGTTTGTTTCTTGGGTTGCGTACAGGCTCTTTCTGCTAATCAGCTTAGAGTCATTTTTGATGAAGATATAGACCCAGTTTCTGCTCAAATTATTGGAAATTATGAGGTTTTGGATGGAATTGGAAATCCTACTTCTGCCGTTTTGGAAACTTCAAGCACTGTTTTGATTAATTTTTCGTCTTCTTTTACTCCTCAACAAGTTTATGAGCTTAGAATCCGAAATGTAAAAGATTTACAAAACAACTCAATGACAACTCGTACAAGGGAATTTTCCTTTGACCCTCTTTCGCCTTCAGTGATTTTAGCTATTTTACTTCCCAATAACCAAATTGAACTCACTTTTTCAGAAACAGTAGAAAGTTCGTCTAGTCAAGATGTCTCAAACTACTCTTTGGATAATGGAATTGGAAATCCTACAAGTGCCATTTTATTGTCTTTTGATACAAAACGAGTTCGTCTTACTTTTGGAAGTTCTTTAAATGATATTTCAAACCTTACTCTGACAGTTCAAAATGTAAATGATTTACAAGGAAATGCTTCAACTCCCCAAACCTTTAATTTTAATACATTAGCTCCAAGCATTTCAAAAATAGATGTTCTTTCAAGAACACAGATTCAAGTTACTTTCTCTGAAAATGTAGAGACTTCGACATCTCAAAATACAGCAAATTATACTGTAAACAATGGTCTTGGTAATCCGATAGTACTTGCTCCACTTTCTCCTAATATTATCATTTTAACTTTTTCAAATGACTTTATCGTAGCAGAAAATTATACGTTAACAGTTCAGAACGTACAGGATTTAAATTCTAATGCTATTATTTCAAGTTCAAGAACATTCGTTTATCGTCCTAGAATTACAAATGTTTCGGTTGTTTCTCCAACAGTTTTAGAAATTGATTTTGATTACCCTCCTACTATTGCCGATGCACAAAATATTGGAAAATATGGCGTTGATAATTCGATATTCAGTCCGTTATCAGCACAACTTGTAAATGGAGAGACTACAAAATTTCGCCTTACTTTCGGTTCTGTTTTCGTTCCAAATCTAGATTACACACTTACAGCAGGGTTTTTTAACCTTCAAAATGAAGAAATTGCACCTGTTTCAGACCATATTTTCCGTAGAGACACGCAGCCACCAAGTGTTTTGAGTGTCTTGGTTTTAGATGATAATGAAACTCAGCTTACTTTTTCAGAAGAAATTGAAGAAGTTACGGCAGAAGCATTAAATCATTATAATCTATCAGGTTTTGGGCAGCCGATTGATGCAAACCAAACTTCTCCTACTACGGTAGAATTAGAATTCAATTCAGATTTTCAGCCTTCTACAACCTATTCATTAACTGTAAATTCTATCCAAGATTTATTGGGAAATACGCTCACAAATCAAACGGTTACTTTTTCTTTGCCAACGCCACCTGCTCCAAATTCACTGGTTATTACGGAAATTATGGCAGACGAAGACCCACAAGTTGGCTTACCAGCTTACGAGTATATCGAAATCTATAACGCTTCAAATGCTACACAATCTTTGCAGGGAACAAAACTCTACGACGGAGAAGGTTTTTCTAATTTTGCGACTTTGGGAAGTTATAGTTTAGGAGCAGGTCAGTATTTAATTTTATGTGGTAATTCGGCTTTTGATAGTCTTTCACAGTTTGGAAATACACTTGCTGTTACATCTTTTCCTTCGCTTTCCAATACGGGCGAAACGCTGCGTTTGGTAGGGGCAGATGATGTAGAAATTTCAAAAATCACTTATTCATCGTCGTGGTATCAAGACGAACAAAAAGATGATGGAGGATATTCTTTGGAAAGAATTGATATAAATTCAGACTGTGAAAGCCCTGCAAATTGGATAGCTTCAAATGACCCACGAGGAGGAACACCAGCAGCTCAAAATTCAGTTTTTGGAACAGTAAATGATACGATTCCACCAAATTTAGTGAGTGTTTTCTTAGGACAAAATGGAACTACTGACAGTTTAGAAGTCAATTTTTCTGAATCTCTGGACAGTTTGGATTTAGTAAATACTTCTTTTTATTCTGTTGATAATGGACTTTCTATTTCAGAAATTATTTATAAAAATGATAGACAGGTAGTTTTAAAATTTGGTTCGGCATTGTCTTCTTCTGCCATTTATACTTTGATAATTCAAAACATTGAAGATTGTGCAGGTAATAATATTACAGCAGGAATTAGAAACATATCTACTTTTGGAGTAGGCAGAATGCCAAATCAGTACGAACTTATCATTACCGAAATTATGGCAGATGAAGACCCACAAGTTGGATTGCCAAAAGCTGAATATTTAGAGATTTATAATGCGACAAATTCGCCTTTGAACCTTGGAACAGTAAAATTATCTGATGTTACAAACACGATTGACTTACCTTCTTTCTTGATTGCTCCAACATCTTATTTGATTTTGTGTACCACTTCAAAAGTAGATAGTTTGAGAAGCGTTGCAGGGCAAAACGTTTTAGGAGTTTCTGGTTTTCCATCGCTCAATAATTCAGGAGAAAAGTTAGTTTTGAGAGATTCTACAAATGCAGAAATTCATAGCGTAGATTATAAAACGTCTTGGTACGGCGACCTTCAAAAAGCAAACGGAGGATATTCCTTAGAAATGATAGACAAAACCAATTTCTGTGGAGAAGAAAGCAACTGGAAAGCCTCCGAAGACCCACGAGGAGGAACACCAGCAGCCGAAAATTCGGTTTCTGCACCTAATCCAGATAATGAAAGCCCTGTTTTATTAGAAGTTAGAATAATAAACACTACGGCAAATGCAACAGAAATTTTACTTACTTTTTCTGAAAAATTAGATTCACTTTCTGCTGTCAATATTGCAAATTATTCTATTTCAGGAATTGGAATTGATAGCATTTCTCAGCCTACAAATAATGAAGTTCTATTAAAAACATCTTCCCCTCTAAACTCTTCAATTAGCTATACTTTGAGAGTTCAAAATCTTACAGATTGTGCAGGAAATATCATTCAAGCTACTACAAGAACTATTGGAATTGGAAGAATGCCAACTTTTGGAGAGCTTTTAATTACCGAAATAATGGCAGACGAAGACCCACAAGTTGGCTTACCAGATGCTGAATATTTAGAGATTTTCAATACAACAAACGACCTTTTGAATTTGGGAACAGTTCGCCTTTTTGATGCAACAAATAGTGTAATTTTGCCAGAAGTCGCTATTTCGCCAAACAGTTATCTTACGCTGACCACGACTTCAAAAGTAGATTCATTTTTAGTTCAGAATATTGAGGTTTTGGGTGTTCCTTCAATGGTTAGTTTGAATAACGGAGGAGAACTTTTACAGCTTAGAAATATTGATGGACAACTTTTGCATGAGGTAAATTATTCTACTTCGTGGTACAGAGATTCTGAAAAATCTAATGGTGGTTATGCCTTGGAAATGATTGATACAGAAAATCTATGTGGAGAGGCGCAAAATTGGAGAGAATCAGAAGACCCAAGAGGAGGAACACCAAGCCAAGAAAATTCGGTAGCTGCACCAAATCCAGATAATGAAAGACCTACTATTACAACGGTTGCATTAATCGGAACTAATAGAATTTCTGTTACTTTTTCTGAAAAAATGGATAGTCTTTCTATCGTAAATCCCTCAAATTATGGCTTACAAAATGCAACTATTGAAACGATAAATTGGCAAGAAAATAACCAAATCGAAATTGAGTTTTCTCCAAACTTAGAACCAAATCAAGTCATTATTCTGACGATTAGTAATGTAGAAGATTGTGCAGGAAATAGTCTTTTAGAGAGTGAGAGTTTTGAGTTGGGAATTGGAGCAACACCTTTGGAGTTTGAAGTTTTGATAACAGAAATTATGTCTGACCCAGACCCAGCCGTAGGACTTCCAAACCGTGAGTATCTTGAAATCTATAACAATTCAGATAAGCGTTTGGATATTGGAAAACTGACTCTTACAGATGCCACAAATACAATTTCTTTGCCTTCAAAAATCTTACAACCAAATGAATATTTGACTTTAGCGAGTACGACAGCAGCCACAGAATTTAGAAATCAAGGCATTGAAGTGTTGGGAGTAACCTCTTTCCCAAGCTTGGGGAATGAAGGCGAACCTCTAATTTTAATAAATACAAACAATGAAACAGTCTTTGAAATTTCTTATGAAAAGGATTGGCACGAGGATAATGAGAAAGCAGACGGAGGTTATTCTCTTGAAATGATTGATGTAAATAATCCGTGTGGAGAAGCAAATAACTGGACTTCTTCAAGCGACCCACGAGGAGGAACACCAAGTGAGCAAAATTCCGTTTTTGGAGCAAATCCAGATTTGCAAAGTCCACAAGTTACTAACTTACAAGTCGTGAATAATCAAACTTTAGTAGTGGTTTTTAATGAAAAAATTGATTTACTTTCGGCTGCTTTAGTTTCAAATTATGTTATTTCTCCTTCTATTCAGATTGATAGCATTGAAATTATCACTTCAAAATCTGTTCGAATAAAATTACAGAACGCACTTCAAACGGCTACTTTGTATGAGCTTTTGATAAATGGAATTACGGATTGTTCTGGCAATGAAGTTTCGAATCTTCGTTTGCCTTTCGGACAGGGAACAACACCACAATTTGGGCAGCTTTTGATTACCGAAATTATGGCTGACCCTGCGCCAGTTGTCGGATTGCCTGAAAGCGAGTATTTAGAACTGACCAATACCACCGACCAAATTTTGAGTATCAATGGCGTTACGCTGACAGATGCGACAGGAACATCGACACTACCCGTCTTTCAATTATTACCAAACGAAAGAGTTATTTTGTGTCCAACCAGTTCGGTAACGGCTTTTTCAAGGTTTGGAAAAACAATCGGAATGAGCAGTTTCAGAACGCTTGATAATGGTGGTGAAAGATTGATTTTGAGAAATAATCAAGGAGAATTACTTTTTGAAATTACCTATGATGATGCTTGGCATTCTGATAATGACAAAAGAGATGGTGGTTATTCTTTAGAAATGATTGATGTTTCTAGTTTTTGTTTGGAAAGAGAAAACTGGACTTCTTCGGTTTCTAATTTGGGAGGAACACCAGCACAACAAAATTCGGTTGCAGGAACAAGTGGCGATAATATTGCGCCAAAAATAGTGAGAGCAGAAGCCATAAATCCGACAACAATTAGAATTGTTTTCGATGAAAAACTGGATAGTTTACAAGCCGTTCAGTCAAGAATTAGTATTCAAAATAGCAATGTTACGATTACAGAAAAGTCATTAGACGAAACTAGAAAAATCTTGACGCTTTCACTTTCTGATAATTTAGATTTCAGAACCGTTTATACGTTAGAAGTCGAAGCTATTACAGACTGTGCAGGAAATTTGATTGCTCAAAACACAACTACAGAAGTAATCTTGCCAGAAGAAGCTGAAATAGGAGATATTATTTTGAATGAAATTTTGTTTAATCCACCAACCAACGGAACTGATTTTGTAGAGCTTTTCAATAATTCAGATAAATATATTAACCTACAAAACTTTAGCCTTGCCAATCTAAATACCGACGGAACGATACGCACACAATACGCAATTTCGGAAGAGGTTTTGATTTTGAAACCTTATGAATATGTAGCTATTTCTACTTCCAATGAACAGCTTTTGATACAATATCCGAATGGAAATGAAGAGGGTTTTGTGGAATCTCGTTTACCAACCTTTGCAGACGATGATGGAACAGTAATTCTATTTGATAATCAAGACAATGAGCTAGACCGTTTTACTTATGATGAGGATTTTCATTTGGGACTTTTGAGAGATGAAGAAGGCGTTTCGTTAGAGCGAATTAGTGCAGATGCACCTACACAAGATGAAAATAACTGGGCTTCGGCAGCCGAAAGTGTAGGTTTTGGAACACCAGCCTATCAAAACTCACAGAGCAGAGGAAACTCCACACCAAGTACGGAAGACTGTTTTAGAGCAGAACCACAGGTTTTTTCTCCAGATAGTGATGGCTTTGAAGATTTTACACAGATTTACATAGATTGCGCCGAAGTTGGCGACCTTATCACTATTAAAATCTATGATGTGCAGGGTAGGAAAGTCCGTGATTTGGTGCAAAATCAGTCGGTAGCCTTAGAAAACACCTTTATTCGTTGGGATGGAACAGCCGACGACGGTAGGAAAGTTCGTATAGGACATTATATTCTACTTTTAGAAAAATACAATCTCAATGGCGATGTACAGTATTTGAAAATGCGTGTTGTGGTGGCTAGTAGGTTTTAAATGAAACTACTAAAACTATTTTCAGAGTATTTTGGATTACCAAAAACTACTGACAAAGTTTTTTTACGATAAAATGGCAACATTTTTAACTTTGACAGTCCTTTCAGAAGGCTTCAATAGTTAGAAATATGTACAATATAGAAATACAAGCAACTAAGTTTTCTTGTAACTTTGAAAAAACGAGCAACTATTGTCAGAGTTATTTTGGATTACCAAAACAACTACTGACAAAGTTTTCTCATAACTTTGACAGTCCTTTCACAAGGCTGTCAATAGTTAGAAATACGCACAATATAGAAATACAAGCAACTAAGTTTTCTTGTAACTCTGAAAAGACGAGCAACTATTGTCAGAGTTATTTCGGATTACCGAAAAACTACTGACAAAGTTTTCTCATAACTTTGACAGTCCTTTCACAAGGCTGTCAAATAAATAACTCTAAAACTACGCACATGGCAAAAAACTATTATCCACCTTTAGAAGCAGGAAAAGTTTATCATATCTACAACAAAGGAATTAATGGAGAAAATATTTTTAGAAGTGATGAGAACTACAAACACTTTTTGAAACTTTATAATCATCATTGTTCGTGTGTAGTGGAAACGTATGCGTATTGTTTGCTAGGAAATCACTTTCATTTGTTAGTACGAATAAAAGAAATTTTGCCTACTTATGGAGATTTATATCCAGAATTTTCAAAAGATAAAGCCAATAAAAAAGTTCTCAAAACAGTAGAACCAAGCAGACAATTTGCTCATTTTTTTACAGCTTATGCTCAAGGCTTTAATAAATATTTCAGCCCAATACGCACAGGTTCACTTTTTCAAAGTCCGTTCAAACGATTAGTTGTTGAAAGTGATAGTTATTTTTCAAATTTAGTTTCTTATATCCATAGAAATCCACAAAAACATGGATTTGTAGAAGATTTTAAAACTTATCCTTACTCTTCTTATCATAGCCATTTATCAGATAAAATTACTCGCTTAGACAGAAAAGAAGTTTTAGAGTGGTTTGGAAATAGAGAGGAATATGTAAAATTTCAAAATGAAGAACTAGATGAAAGTTTGATTGAAGATTGGATAATTGAAGAGGACGACGATTTTTTATAAAAAACGTTGTCTTTTCGCAACTATTGACAACCTTAAAAGGACTGTCAAAGTTTTGATTTAATTGGTATTGGTTTTAGCTCTCATGAAAAAAATATCTATCAAAAGCAAATAAAAATTATTTTTGGTATTATTTTTGCACATGTTTCCTGCGATAATTAATACCGTTTTAAGTAGTATTTTCGGAATTTTTATAGATATGTACGGTATTTTATCTGTCTAAAAGTGTTTTTCATTAAGAAACACTTGACAAAAGGTCATTTAGACAAAAATGGTGGGAGCAAAATGATAATTTATGTCAAAAAAACAGTTTCCGTACTTTACAAGTGCGAACATTGATGATAATTATGGGGTAGAAATAGGAAATAACCCCAACAAAAATAGTAGAAGGAGAGCAGTTTTAGTATTAGGAGAGATGTATTTAAATACATTATTAGTGATACCCTTAGAGAGTTTGAAAGAAAATGATAGATTATACAAGCCTTTTGAAGTATTGTTACCAAAAAGCTGTGGATGTCCAAAAGATTCCAAGCTATTGATACTAGATATAAGAACGATAAGAAAAGAATGGCTGAAAATACCTCAAGAAAAGTATAAGATAAATATTAGACTTAATAATGATATAGAAAAAGAGGTAAGGCAAAAATATAGACAGTTAAGAAACCCTTCTCTTTATTTAACTCGTAATTTACATGACCCAAATGATCCAACAATGAAAATAAGGAATAAGTTGGTAGAGTACAAAATAGATGAAGATAACGTAGGTTATGCTATAGGAGTTTCTGATTATGTAAGAGTAGACAAAACAGCCAAAGCATATTTTTTTACAGAAACACAAGAGATACGCTCTTTTGATAGAAATAGAGTTAGAGTTATAGATATGGAAGAAAAAAAAGAAATAGAACTTTTTCCATACAATGAAATAGAAACACCTTCTATAATAAGCAATTTATATTTTAATTAATTTATAACCACTCCCACTTAGTCTAAAAAGACCTTAAAAAACCGTATTTGATAGAAATAGTCTATCAGATACGGTTTTTTATTTTAAGCTATTTTTGATTACCAAAAAACTACTGACAACGTTTTCAGTCGGATAAAATGGTAATATATATTTCTAACTTTGACAGTCCTTTTAGAAGGCTGTCAATAGTTATAAAACCACTCTACCCAAAAAGCCCACCATCATCTTTAGGAAAACGCTTAATTTTTTGAGGATTTTCTGTATAAACAACTCCTCCTAACTTGTTGATAGTATCTTTTACTAAAGAAATAGATTGTTCTAGTTCGGATTCTATTTGATGTGTGGTAAAACGTAGAATATTCCAGCCAAGGCTACTGATTTCATTGTTTCTGACTTTATCATATTTGACATCTTTTACTTTTGTGTGGTACTGGTCGCCATCACATTCTACATTGATATTTCTGTCTTTGCAGAAAATAGCAAAGTCCAAAAAACGGTTTTTGCCTTGTGCATTGATAAAATATTGTCGTTCTGCTGCTATGTCGTGATTTACAAGAGCTTCCCAAAACTTATCTTCTATCGGACTGTCATTGAAAAGGTAATTTATTTCTGTAGCCGAAAAGAATTTTTGTTCGGTTGTGGGAATAAATAATATTCTACGTCCTTTTTTACTTATGATGGGTTCTCTTAGTTGGCGCAACTTATCAAATTCTATTTTGTAGTATTCCTTATTAGATTTACTGTTTTTGGGTTCGTCTGCAAATAGGGCTTTACGAAAAACTTTATCTATTCTTTTTACTTCGCTATACCATTTTACACTATATTTTTCTTTGCCAAAAACTTTAGTTTGATAGAATGCTATGTATTTTAGTTTTGTTTTATCTCGTATGTTTTTTGGTGCAGATTTAACAGGAATCCTGTACCAGCTTTTTTCTTGAGCTATCAAAAAATCCTTCTTGTTGTTCATCAAAGCCACTAAGACATTATTCTCAAAATTTTTGGACATACTTATTCTTTTTAATCATAAATTTAAAACTAATTTTTTACGATGGTAAAAATAATAATTAATTAACATTTTTTAATTAATTATTTCAAATTCATTGGGTGATTAAATCAAGTTTTGGGTATAAAGAAGTATAGATAGATATTTAAGACTATTTACTTACTAACTTTTTTAAACTCAAAAAAATCTTATGCAAAGATATTCGTTTTTTACTCGTTCCCTTTTCTTTGGTCTTCTTATCCTAATGGTAGGTGTTTTTGTAGCTTTTTCCCCATTAGCTGATGCTACTAAATGGAAAGTAGATGATTCTCACAGTAGCATTAGTTTTGCAATTGATCACGGATTTGTTCCCACAACAGGACGTTTTGATAAATTTAAAGGTAATTTAAATTTTTCCCCAGAAAATTTAGCTGATAGCAAAGCTGATTTTACGATTGATATCAATAGCGTAAACACACAAGAGCCAAAGCGTGATAAGCATCTCAAATCAAAAGACTTTTTTAATGCAGATAAATATCCTTCTATGACTTTTGTATCTTCAAAGTTTACTAAAGTGGATGATAAGAATTATATAGCTCACGGAAAACTGACTATCAGAGAAGTAACTAAAAATATTGAGTTACCTTTTAAAGTTTTAGGAATTGGACAACATCCAGCTTTTAAAAATAAAACTGTAATGGGTATAAAAGCAAAAACGACCATCGATCGTACAGATTATGAAGTTGGAACAGGAAGCTGGGCAGCCACGGCAATTGTAGGAGATGAAGTAGAGATTACGATTATTATGGAATTACATAACTAAAATTCAACCAGCTACAAAAAGACATTTTTAAGAAATTCAAGACTGTATTATCTTTCCCCTTACTGAAAAAAGCATTATTCTTTTGAATAATGCTTTTTTGTTTTTAAAGAATCTTTGATTAGTTTGATAAAAACATAGCTAAAGAAAATAAAGAAAAGTAAATCATTAATTCCATAGATTGAATAAAAAATTCCTGCCATCATATCTTCATTAAAAACAGAAGAAACATCGTTTTGCACTCTCCAATCTATCCATACTATTCCATATATTAGCTTTTCAATAGCAAAAACAGCAACCAACCATTTTATCTTTTTATAGTCTTTTGCCACAGAAATATAAGCTAGTCCCCAAACGATAATCATCAATAAACCAAAATTAGACATTACTGTACTATCATATTTTGGAATAAATTCGTTGGTAAAAAAACGAGATAAAATCAAAACAGCAACTATATTAGAAAGTCCTGAAATAATAAAGCCGAGTTTGATTTTGTTTTTCATTCTTTGTGATTTTTGATAATAGATTTAGAACTTAAATTATCAACAACAAATAAGATATAGAGTTCAAAAAAACTCTAAATGATTTCATTTCTAGTTTTGAAAAACTAAATTTATTCAAAAAAAGGAGATAATTAAATATCATACTTTCTTAATTGAAAACTAAGCATACCTTAAATCAACAGAAAATTTATTTGGATATTTACCTATTTTATCTTTATAAAAATCCATTATTTGTTTCAAGTCGGCTTCCATGTCGTCTGTTGGAACAATTAGTTTTGTAACTCCTGCTTCTCTTTTTTGATAATCTAGGTAACCAAGTGCAATCGGAACATTTGCTAGTTTTGCAGCGTGATAAAAACCCATTTTCCATTCTGTTACTTTATTGCGTGTAGCTTCAGGTGTAAATACAACAGCTAATTTTTCGTTTTCTGTAAAAAGATTTGCCATTGCTTGTACCATTGAAGGACGCTTTTCTCCAGCTTTTTTGGGCGTTCGGTCTATTCCTATTGCTCCCATTTTCAAAAGCATTTTTCCGAAAGGAGGTTTTATCCACTCTTTTTTTATAGTAAAACGCCAGTTTATGTTGGCTATATCAAACCAAGCAATTGTATAAACAGCATCCCAGTTGGAGGTGTGTGGTGCTGCAATAATTACACAGCGATCCAATATTTCTTGTGTAACTTCTTTGCTATTAGTGATTTTCCAACCACGAAAACGAAATAAAAAACGAAAAAGAGCAAGTACCATTCTTTTAATTATTAATGTTTGATTGTTAGTTATTGGTAAGAGGGTGCTTGAAAATTTTTATTTTAGCTTTAAACGAGTAATTTCATTACAATCTTTGTTATTTTATCGTTAAATAGCTCTCTATTTTCCTTAAAAATAATTTGATTATACTAAAATTTACCTTCGGTACTACTCCGTGGTATTTCATTTTCACTATCAAGATAAAAATCAAAACAAACTCTAAATGAAAAATATATCTTTTTCATTTATCTGCAAGTTACAAATTAGAGAAACTCAATTCTTATAAAAGTAGTTAATAGTATTTTTTTAGACAAAATGGCGATTAACATTACTCATTAAAAAAATCAATAATGGTAGCAGAAGCTTTCAAATCTCACTTTTTGAAGGGGTAGAAAGAGACCAAAAAGTAAAGTGTAGTAGTATGAATCAAAAGTTTAAGTTCGTGATTATTTCTTATAATCTTTTGCCTGTTGTTTTTGTGTCTGTAAATGTTTTTTGCTTTTTTGATGCTATCTGTTTTGCTGGATTAGGTAGTTCTTTTTTAGCAGAATTTTGAATCTGTGAAGTTTGATTTGGGTTTGGGTCTAACATAACTCTATTTGATAACCATGTACTAGCATCTGATAACTGCTCAAAAACCTGTACTTTATACTGTCCTTCACTATTTTTATTCAAAAACATCTCTAGCGAAATATTTGAAAAAAGATCATTTCCTGTATTTATTGCCCAATAAAACATACCTGCTTCTCTAGCACGAGGTGTCCAATCATTAGTAAGCCAGTCATTTGCTTCATTCCAAGGCCCTACAATTTGGCTATGGTCTGCCAAAACTGCCACAGCATTATTTTCAGCTACCTGTTCAATAATTTTATTATAGCCTAATTTTATATCTTGCATACGAATAAAACCCTTCCATTGATAAAAAACCCATTGAGAGTTTTCGTCATATTCTACGGTTAGACAAACAGAACCAAATTCGTTATTTACATGATGAATCATAGCAAGTATATTTTAAAAAGACTTAACAATATAAAAAAAACAACTACATTTTTTGTAATCACTCAAAACAAAATCTAAGATACCAAAATACTAATTTTATATTTATTTTCAAAAACAAAGATAATATGAAAAGTTAAAAGTATTTTCTTACTCTTCCTTATTAGTTAGAGACTATATTGTTTGATTCTCTACTTTGCTTTTTCTGGTCTTGGTCTAGTAAAGACCCATTCTGTTTCATCAGATAAATCAGCATTAAATTTATAACCATCTTCATCGTATGATTTTAGTTTACTTTCTTGTTTTATTTTGTTCTGAATAATATAACGAGCCATTTTTCCTCTTGCTCTTTTTGCATAAATAGCAACCGTTTTTAGCTCTCCATCTTTTTCTTCCTTAAAAAGAGGTACTATTTGTTTTAGCTTAAAATGCCTATTAAAAATAGCTTTTGAATACTCTTGAGAAGCTAGGTTAAGAATAGTCTCATTAGGATAACGAGTATTAAAATAATCTGTCAGAAACTTTCCCCAAAACTCATATAAGTTCTTTCCTCTTGATGTTTTTAAGGCTGTCTTCATCTCCAAACGATACGGCTGAATCAAATCAAAGGGACGCAAAATGCCATAAAAACCTGAGATAATACGCAAGTTATCTTGAGCAAAATATAAATCTTCATCTGTAAGCGTATCTGAATCCAAACCATCATAAACATCTCCACGAAATGCTACGATTGCCTGTCTGTCATATTTTGGGTTGAACGGAAATTGCATGTCTTGAAAACGATTATAATTCAAGAAAGCCAATCGTTCACTTATATCCATTACTTCTTGTAACTCCTCAATATCTTTTTTCTGAATTGTATCTAAAAGCTCTTTAGTATCTAACGTAAATTCGGGGTGAGTATGTGACTTTGTCCTATTTTTATTATCAAACTCTTGTGTTTTGGAAGGCGAAAGTATAGTAATCATAAGTATTTATTTTGTAAGTAGTTGAGAAGGGCAGTTTAGTTTTGTTATTTTTGCAAAAATACATAATTCATAAACTGTATTTGGTCTGTACAAAAAATCAAGTGCTTTAATTAGGATTTATTGCGCTTTTTTAACAAAAAAACAGAAAATAAATTTATATTCAAAACATACACCAAACTTAATTCAAATTATTATGCGTCAGAAAATTGTAGCAGGAAATTGGAAAATGAACCTTACTAAAGAAGAAGCACAAAGTCTTACTTCCGAAATTGTAGGAATGAGTAATGATGAACTAGGAACGAGTCAAAAAGATGTAAAACTTATTCTTTGCCCTTCTTTTGTTCATATTTCTACTATAAAATCACTTTTCAAAAACTCAAAAAATATTCATTTGGGAGCGCAAAATGTTGCTTCTCAAGAAAAAGGAGCTTATACAGGAGAAATTTCGGCTGCTATGCTCTCTTCCTATCAAGTAGAATATGTAATTATCGGACACAGTGAAAGAAGACAATATTTTAAAGAAACAAATCAAGAAATCGCTCAAAAAATTGATTTAATTTTTTCTAATAAAATGCTTCCAATTTTTTGTTGTGGCGAAACATTAGAGCTTAGAGAAGCAGGAAATCATATTGATTTCATCAAAAAACAAATTTCAGAAAGTCTTTTTCATTTATCGTCTTCTGATTTTGAAAAAGTAGTAGTTGCTTACGAGCCTATTTGGGCAATCGGAACAGGAAAAACAGCTTCTAGCAACCAAGCACAAGAAATTCATGCAGAAATAAGAAAACATATTTCTACAAAATATGGAAAAGAAATTGCTGACAAAACGCCAATTCTTTATGGTGGAAGCTGCAAACCAAGTAATGCAAAAGAGCTTTTCGCTTGTCCTGATGTAGATGGTGGACTTATTGGAGGTGCTGCACTAGCATCAAGAGATTTTGTAGAGATTGCTAAGTCTTTTTAAGAATTTCTTATTTGATTTAGTAATTATGTAAATAGATTTTGAAGTTATTTGATACTGTTTTATTGAATAGCTTCATTATTTTTTTACAACCTTCTGAAACTTGACAGTTAGGTAAAACATGTACACTAACAAAATTTCAAATCAAAAGCATATTCATTTTTATAAAAGAAATACATTATTTTAAATCAAAAATACTTAACTCTATGAAATTTCTAAAAACTACCATCTTTTTTCTAATTGTATCATTTACTTTGTTTTCTTGTTTACAAGAGAGTAGAAGTCAAACTCAAGTTCAAGATTCTGTAAAAACAGAAGTTTTACAAAAAATAGAAGTAGATACATTATTCAAAGAATATCCAAAAGATTTTTATGATAGGCTTAAAGCTCAAGGGCTGCTTCAATTACAAATTTATGATAAAAAATTAGATGCTAAGTACTCAAACAAAAATATAAAATTTAGTAAAAGTTCAGCTTATGGAATTCCTAAATCTTTACGTGATTCTCCACTAAGAATTTATATTTTAAGAGGAACTGATATAAAGGAAGAAATGATCAACAGAAATGTAAAACTCTATATATCTTACCTACATAGATTAATGCCAAATAGTGCTGAATTGAGATATGAAACTAATTTTGGAGAAGTAAAGGATAGACTTGATCTGGGAGGAGTATATTTAGTCATTCATGAAAAAAGATTAGAAAAATCATCTTCACAAACAGAATATATTCTTGCAGCTACTTTATTTACTTTTGAAGGTAATGCAATAAAATATTTACCTATAAAAAATGAAATTACTGATGAGCAATCTGAGGGTTTGTCTGTATCAAGAACGTTTCCTAAAAATCAAGATAACCCAAATATTGAATTAGTTTATAACGATAAAACTAAAATATTGACTTATGTAGATGAAGAAGGAAAACAAGAGAGGTATGAATGGAAGGAAAAGGCATTTGTGTTTTTAGATTAAAAAAATATCATAATTAAAATTGGATGAAAAACACCTCTCTTTCATAATTATTTCCCTTGCTAATTTTTCTGTAACTTTGCTTAGTAGAATAGAAAAAACGATATCTCGTTAGACGGCAAAGCCTCAACGACGGTTTATAAAAACATACAGCATGATAGATTTCATAAAAGACTTAAACGAAAAGCAGCAGTTAGGCGTACTCAACACCGAAGGAGCTTGTTTATTGATAGCAGGAGCAGGTTCGGGCAAAACTCGTGTCCTTACGTATAGAATAGCAAATTTATTAGAAAAAGGAACTTCTCCTTGGCAAATCTTGGCTCTTACTTTTACCAATAAGGCAGCCAAAGAAATGCGTGAGCGTATTGAGAATTTAGCAGGAAGTACAGGTAGAGATTTATGGATGGGAACGTTTCACTCTATGTTTGCTCGTATTTTGCGTTTTGATGGAGATAGATTGGGCTACCGTCAAGGATTTAGTATTTATGATACAGATGATTCGAAGTCTTTGATAAAAAACATTGTCAAGGAAATGGGTGTTGATGACAAAATTTATGCAGCAGCAGCAATGTTTAATCGAATTAGTAGCCTCAAAAACTCCCTTATTTCTCCCCAAGAGTACAATCAGAATGCAGAGTTTTTGTCGGAAGATGCGATGGCAAAACGTCCACATTTTGGAAAGATTTATCAGACCTATGCAGCTCGTTGTTTTCAAGCTAATGCAATGGATTTTGATGATTTATTGTATCAAACTTTTGTACTTTTTCGTGACCATAAAGATATTCTACACAAATATCAGCATCGTTTTAAGTATATTTTGATTGATGAGTTTCAAGATACAAATATCGCCCAATACAAAATCATTAAAAAACTGGCTGCCGTAAATCTCAATATTTGTGTGGTCGGAGATGATGCACAAAGTATTTATGCCTTTCGTGGTGCAGATATTCGTAATATTCTGAATTTTGAAAGAGATTATCCAGACTTAGAAATTATTAAGCTAGAGCAAAATTACCGTTCTACCAAAACGATTGTAGAAGCTGCCAACAAGATTATAAAAAATAATAAGAATCAAATTCCTAAAAGCGTTTGGACAGAAAATATAGCAGGAGAAAAAATAGAACTCATTAGAGCTACATCAGACCAAGAAGAAGGAAGAATAATAGCAGGAAATGTATTTGAAACTAGAGCGCAAAAAAACGCAAGGTTAAACGATTTTGCTATTTTATATCGTACCAATGCACAATCTAGGTCAATGGAGGAAGCTCTTCGAAGACTGAATATAAAGTATAGAATCATTGGTGGACTTTCATTTTATCAAAGAAAAGAAATCAAAGATATGTTGGCTTATTTTCGTTTGGCTGTCAATCCAGAAGACGAAGAGGCACTAAGAAGGTCAATTAATAACCCAAAAAGAGGCATCGGACAAACAACCGTTTTGAAAGTATTTTTAGCTTCAAGAGAAAATAATGTTCCAATTTCGAAAGTAACTCGCCATGCATCAGCTTACTTAAAAGGAAGAGCAGGAACAAGCGTAGAGAAATTTGGAGAACTTGCCGAAGCATTCAGAATTATAGCCTCTGAAAATGATGCATTTACGGCAGCAAAATATATCGCTCAACATTCAGGAATTGTAAAAGCACTTTTTGATGATGAAAGCTTAGAAGGAAGAGCAAGATATGAGAACATTCAAGAACTTCTGAATGCAACACAAGAATTTGTTCAGAATAAATTAAGCGAAGCTACCACAGAAGAACCTGATACTTCACTTTCATTATTTTTGCAAGAAGTTGCGCTATTGTCTTCTGTCGACCAAGCCAGTGAAGACGAAGATGCCGTTACGATGATGACTATTCACGCAGCTAAAGGACTAGAGTTTGATTATGTTTATTTGGTGGGAATGGAAGAAGAGCTTTTTCCTTCATCAAGAATGATTGCATCACAGCAAGATTTAGAAGAAGAACGCCGTTTATTTTATGTTGCTGTTACTCGTGCTAAGGAACGCCTAACACTTTCTTATGCCTTGCAGCGTTACCGTTATGGGAGTTTTAATTCGTGCGAACCTTCTCGTTTTTTGTTTGAGATTGACCAAGAATTATTCAATGCTCGTTCTCGTTCCATTCAAAGAAATAATCCGAATCACATGACCAATTTTATGCGTCATCGTGCAGCACAAGAAAAAGAAAGTGATAAAAAAACAACTCAAACAGGAAGTAAACTCAAACCTTTAAAGTCTGTAAATAAAAATTCTCCTTTTGTTTCTAGCAAATCAGAGGATATTGTAGAGGGAATCAGAGTAGAACACCCAAAATTCGGCTTCGGAACAGTCAAGAAAATCGATAGTTCTACAAGTGGAAAACGTGCTATCATTGGTTTTGATACAGAAGGCGATAAAACACTTATTTTGAGTTTTGCGAAGTTGAGAGTGGTAAATGATTAGCGAGTGATTTTTTATGATTGATTTGATAAAAGACAAGATAATTTCTGAATGCCTTTTTTAATTCAATTCTAAACTAAAGAATAAAAAAACGTCTTTAGCTGAAAAAGAATCCAAACTAAGTCCTACTGCGAGGGAAATTTGGAAAGGAATAAAAGAGGGCTTAGAAGATGTAAAACATGGTAGAACTCATTCTGTTGAGGAATTTTTGAAAGAAATGAGAGAAGAAAAAGGAGAATAATAACTTCAATTCCATTTATGATAAAAGTGAAAAGGAAACTATATCAGATTCAGAACTAGATGATTTGTTAGATTTTAATTCAGAAGAAGATTAGATTTAGTATTTACGTCAAAGAAATAATAACCCTTCAACTATTTTTTTTAATTTTGTAAATAATTTCAATCAAATTAGAACACAATTTTATAAATCAATATAGAAATGGGAAGAGCATTTGAATATCGTAAGAAAGCCAAATTTGCACGTTGGGGCGCAATGGCTCGTAACTTTACAAAAGTAGGAAGAGAAATTGCCATTGCAGTAAAAGAGGGAGGAGCAGACCCAGACACAAATCCACGCCTAAGAACGGCAATGCAAAATGCAAAAGGCTTCAATATGCCTAAAGACAGAGTAGAAGCTGCTATCAAAAGAGCTTCCTCAAAAGAAGATGGCGATTTTGAAGAAATTGTATATGAAGGATATGCTATGCACGGAATTCCTGTGGTAGTAGAATGTGCTACCAACAACTCAAATAGAACTGTTGCTATGGTAAGAATGCACTTCAATCGTTGTGGAGGAGCTTTAGGGAAAACAGGTTCATTAGAGTTTATGTTTGACAGAACAGGCGTTTTCGAGTTAGAAGCTGACAAAGTAGATATGGACGAGCTAGAACTTGACCTTATCGATGCAGGTGCAGAAGACATCACAACTGATACTATCGAAGTAGAAGAAGGTGTAGAACAAGAAATCTTTGTTATTCATACAAAGTTTGAAGATTTTGGACAGATGCAAAAATTCTTAGATGAAAAAGGCATTGAACCAAAAAAATCGAATATTCAAAGAATACCAAAAACTACTCAAAAGCTAGATGATGAGCAGGAAGAAGAAGTAATGAAACTCATCGACAGACTAGAAGAAGAAGATGATGTTCAAGAAGTATATCATAATTTGGAGTAAAGTAAGAATAATAACTTTTCTGTAATATCTATCAGACCTCTCTAAAAATTATCTGTTTTTAGAGAGGTTTTTTTATGAACTACAATGTAATTTATTTTTATTATTCTGTGTTTATATGATTTATCTTACACCTTATTATTATAAAATGGCTATAAAGGCTCAAAATAGCATTTTTATATCAAAATTTAATAATTATTCTCTTTATTTCAATACGTACTATTTAAGATAATAAATACAAATACTTTGCTTTATAAAAACAGAGCCTTATCTTTGCACATCCATAAAAAGTTCGTTTTCAATCTACTACAGACTTTTTATTATTTATAGAAGACATTTATTTTCTCTCATCATTCTCATCTATTTCAATGAATAATTTACTCCTCTACTTTTTCTTACTTTCTTTTTTGTTGGCTTTGCTACAAACACAGCATATAGTCAAGCATTTCGTACTACTTGGATAACAACAGACGGAACAATCACTATTCCTACAAACGGAACAGGTTATAATTATACAGTTACTTGGACAAACTTAACCAATGCAGGAGTAAATAAAGGCTCTGCAACAGCACAAACAGGAAACTATACCCTTACAGGATTAGAAAATAATAGCACGTATGAAATTGCTATTAGTGGCGACTTTCCTCGTATTTATATGTATTTTTATTTTCCTGAACGTACAAAAATTCAAACAATAGAAGAGTGGGGAGATATTATTTGGACAAGCATGAATTCTGCTTTTATTGGTTGTACAAATCTTAAATTTGATAAATCTCCAGCATGAATAAGTATTCCTCTTCCATCACCACAACTTACAGACCACGGAGCATCTACGTGATTGGGTGAAGTAATAGTCATTCCTTGTTCTATATAGGGAGTACCAAAGACATCAGATCCTGTAAATTCTAATACAATATCTGAACCTACAACTTCACAATTATCAGTAGTACAAACTTTATAATTTACCACAGCACCACAAGAACCTGCATCAACATCGACTACAATGTTCGTAGGAACTGAAATTACAGGTGGAGTTGTATCAACTGTATAAGAAGCACTAACATCAAAAGTATAAGGGTTTTCGTCGCTATCATTACTAGCTAAGGATACAGTTGCTACCTGTAAACCCGTAATATTAGGTGTATAAGTTACCTCAAATGTAATGTCTGTTCCTGATGTTATTGTATTTGTAGAAGGCTGTGCAGAAATAGAAAAATCAGGTGAACCAGAAATAGTTACTAATGGTAAGCCTGTTAAGTCAAGTGTACTCACTCCTGTATTTTGAATAGTAAAAATATTTGTTTGAGTGTTAGAACTACATACGCTTCCAAAATCAGTTCCATCATTAAGATCTGGTGTAGTATCACCATTTGCTATGTCTATTCCGTTTCCTTGAATATTTATTTCAGTAGATAAGTTACCTAAAAATAAACCATCAAGAGCCATGTCACTTGTAAAAGAAGTTGATATTGTACCTATAAAACGCAATTGTACGTTAGTATTAGCTGAATAACTAATCAAATCAATGACTTCTTGATTCCATTGATTGCCTTGATTGCCACTCAAACTCCAGATATTACTCCAAGCTGTACCTCCATCGGTACTTATTTCAAGATTTAATGAACCCATAGCACATGTGGTAATAAAAAACAAACCCTGGTGTAGTAAGACCTGTTAAATCAAAACAGGGACTAGTAATAATCGCAGTTCTAGATGGATAATTAGGGCTAGAAGATTCTGTGTATAAGTAATGAGTTCCCTCAAATGGTTCATCTGGTCCTGCATTACTGGAAGTCGTTTGATTAGTATCAAATGTCCAATTAAAATCATCAGTAGTTTCTTGTGTCCAAGCTCCTATGTTATTGTTGAATCCTTCTGTTTAAGAGGTTATTGAAGGGTCTGTACATTGCGCTTTACTTAAAGAAGTTACCAAAAAAATCAATACTATAGAAAACAGTAGTTTTTTAGTAGTATCAAAAGTAAAAGATAGAGAAGTAGAGAGTAGATTCATAATGTTTAGTAAGAATTCAGTAATAGAGTTATTCTAAGATGGAAGATATATTATGTAACTTTTTAAAGAAAAAAAAGACTTTCCTTTCATTTTTTTATTTGAAAGCATAAAGATAGGTCTTTTTTATCATTTTTTTTATAAACACACTTTTTTTTCAAAAAACTTACTCACTCAATAAAAAAAATTTTTTTTAGTAAAAAGCACCTATTGATAATGAGGACTCAGGTTATTTTTTTACTCTGTTAAGAGTTCCCTATTGGATAGAATATCTAGGAGTTTTAGATAAAAATTTACTCTTTGTGTAGTAGTTCCTAATAGAATAGATATTCTTTTTTCAACTGCAAAACGGTCTGCTCTACGAGACTGACCTATTATAGAAGTAATTCTTAAACAGCTTCTAAGGTAGCTTCACTGTTTTGGCAGGTATAACTTTATACCTCTATTCCAATAAAGGTAATATCATCTCGTTGTTCAGCATTTTGTTGATGATTAATTAGCTCATTTTCTAATGCTGTTATTTGTTCTTCAATTGGGAAATGCAGTGTTCTTTGAATAAAATCGGTTACTTGTATAGTTCCAAATTTATTTCCTTGTGGATTGTTTTGGTCGGGTAATCCGTCGGTACTTAGATAAATTCTTGATTTTTTATTGAGTGATAAAATATGCTGCTCAAACTTATTTTGTTTACGCTGTTTTCCTCCTACTGATTTGCGTGTTCCTTGCAAACGCTCTATTTTACTTGGTTCATTTTCATTATAACCCATATAAAATAACGGACGTTTTGCACCTGCAAAAACAACTTCTGTTTTTTCATTATCAAAATTTATCCTACACAAACATATATCCATTCCGTCGCTATTTGCATTTTCATCTTGACGCAAGGCTTCTATAAATTGTTCATTTAGTTTATCCAAAATCTGTGAAGGCTCATAGATTTTTTGTAGCTCTACAATCTCTGTCAAAAGTGTATTTCCTATCATCGACATAAATGCCCCTGGAACTCCATGCCCTGTACAATCAACGGCAGCAACAAAGAAATAATCCGTAGTCTGACTTGTCCAATAAAAATCTCCACTGACAATATCTTTTGGTCTGAAAATAATTTGATAATCATCATTTGAAAGTCTAAATGGTTTTTCTATTTTTTTCTCACTTGGCAGAATGGCTTGTTGAATGGTTTGGGCATAACGAATAGAATCCGTAATTTTTTGATTTTTTTCATTGATAAGTTGGTACGCCGAAGAGTTGTCTAAAGCAATTGAAACGTAAGAAGCCAAAGAACGTAAAAAAGTTAGTTCACGTTCTGAATATGAATTTTTCTTGAATGATTGTACCGTAATTACGCCCAACGATTTGTTTTCTAATTGAAGAGGCAAATAAACTAATGCCAAAGGAATTTCGCCTTGTTGTTCTTCTGCAAGCTCAAAATCATATTTTTCTCCTTCCGTTTCTAAGTCATTAATGATGATTTCTTCTAAATTCTTGAAACACTTAACTGCCAACGTCTTTTCTTGTAAAGAATCAAAATGATAAGGTAATGGTTCTCCTTTTTCTATAAACCCTTGGAAACCAATACGACACTGTACTTCATCGAAAATCCCAATACCAAAGCCGTCGGCTGGCATAAGTGCATTTACATTTTGATAAACAGATTTAATAAGGTCTTCAAAATTAAGAATAGCTGTTATTTCTTGTCCTATTTCAGATAACAATTGTACGTTTTTATAGGCTTTTTCTACTTCTTCTTTTTGGATACTTAAACTTATATTTAATTCCTTTTGATTTTCATTTTGAGCTTCTATTTCTTCTTTTTGTTGGTTGAGTTGAAAGTTTTGTTGAACAATCTCTTCATTGCTTTCCATTAATTCTGCTGTACGTTCTTTTACAGTATCTTCTAATCTTTGATTTGCTTTTTTGAGTCGTTGAGTATTTATCCAAATTAATCCCCAAATAAATAAGCCTAGTAAAACGACATAAATTAAATATGCCCACCACGTTCTGTACCAAGGAGGAAGAATTTTGAAAGAATAAGTTGTTATTTCGCTTTCTGCTCCATAAATATTTTTTGTTTTTACTTTAAACGTATAATCTCCTTCATACAAATTGGTATAAGATTTTTTGGTTTCACTTGTCCAATTAGAAAAGTCTTTATCATAACCTTCTAATTTATAACTGTACTGAACATCTTCTTGAAAAATAGTAGCAGCAAAATTAAAAGTCAAAGAATTATTTTGATAAATAAAAGTAGGCTCTGCTTCTTTAGGTTGCTTGTCTAAAAATAGCCTTTTTTGATTTGTATAATTACCACCAAAAAATAAAGAATCTTCTCCTAAAAACACTTTTCTAATAATAGGTTTAGAGACTTCTTTATAATCGTATTTTTCTGATTTTTGAGGATAAAAACGATACAAACCTTCACTTCCTCCTATCCAAACTGTATTTTGACTATCATAAATAATAGCTTGTGTGGACATTGGGGGGATTCTATCAAAAGGTATTGGATTGAATATTCTTTTTCCGTTTTTATCAAATTCTATACGTGTCGCATTTCCTTCTGTATTTGCACTTACAACATACAAATCATCATCAGAAGAGCTAATAAGACGAAAAATAGAGTTACCTTCAGTTACATTTTTTCCTAGAGTAGGATGAAGCTCTAATACTCCAGTTTCTTGATTTAAAGTATATAAACCATTTGAAGTTCCTATTACAATTTCATTTTGATAATTAAAAACACTTGTTTCACTTCTTTTCGGTACATTTGGAATACTGTCTATATGAACTATTTTTTCTGTTTGTAATGAATCTGAATCATAAGGAAGATGATAAACACCTTTTTGAATACTTCCTAACCAAACTTCATTTTTTACAATGGCAATCGTTCTGATTTGTGAGTTTTCTATTACTTTATTCTGAACTATTTTTGTTTGCTTTGGAGTATCAAATTCTATTATTGTAAAACCTCCTGCTCCTGCTAGAATAGCTCTTTTATCATCTAACTGTGTAAGTATGTTGGCAGCATTAGAAGCTGCAACTGAAATCGCTTTGTCTCTATCAATATAAAATAACTCATTTTGTGTGATAGCATATAGATGTTTTTCTCCCTGTATTTCAAACTCTTTTACAGACCAACAAAAACCCTCTAAACCTTTTACCTTAGTAAATTTGTTTGAATAATTTGAGTAAAACAACCCTTTTGTAGTTCCGATATAGACAGCATTATCAAACTCTTCAATAGACAACACAACACCCTCAAAATTAGCAGTTTCTTCTTTGAAGATACGCAAAGGTGTTTTGAGTTCGAATTGTCCTATTCCATTATCAGTAGCTAACCAAATATTTTCAGATTGGTCTTCAAAAACATACGGAACTGTTTGGGTAGGAAGTCCATTAGATTTATCTATTCTCTTCAAAATTTTACCTTGTCTATCTATCAAAAAAGCTCCTTTAAAAATAGTGGAAATTAGAATATTTCCATTTTTGAGTGTAATGGCATGATAAATAATTGTGGGAGGATTATTTTGTGTAATAAAATCTATCTCTGTTGAAAAGTAAGAAAGTTTTTGTGTTGATAAATCATACTTCCATATTTGAGCTTGTTGTTGTGCAAAAATAAGCAGTTCTGTTTCACTATAACTTATAATAGCTGCAACAGTCATCGATTTGAGTGTATCTGTATTAGGTAAAATATTTACCTCTTTATTTTCTGAATCAAAAATACTAAAGCCTTTCCCTTTCTGATTGAAGTAATAATTGTTTTTATGTACAGTTCCTCTAAGAATAGTTCCCTCCACAGAAATATCATCTATTGTTTTTGTTTTTAGATCGTAAATAAATAGGTGATTAGAGGTATGAAAATAAACAGCATCTTGAGTGGCATTAATTTCAAATACATCTCCAAACTCTTTGGAAGAATCTGTAAAGTCTTTTGTAAGACTTACAAACTCCATCTCTGAAGTAGAGTCGGAGGGAGCAAGATAGCCAAAATCATTTCTACCTCCAGCATATACTCTTCCTGTATTATCTTTTCCCAAAGAACGCACAATTACTGCTTTTGGGACTGTTATCGTTTGCCAACTAACACCATCGTACATATAAATACTTCTGCCTCCAAAATACATAACCCCATTATCACCTTGTATAATACTCCAAATTTGGGGGTGTCCTTTATAGACTTTTGGCGAATAAAAGTTTGAAAATGGCATTCCAATATCTTGGGTCTCTTCATTCTGAGCAAAAGAAGAAACACAAAAACCTAAAAATAAAATTATAAAGAAGAAGTATCTCATTCTAAAAAATAGGGGAAAATGAGGAATTAATTAGAGAAAATTAAAATAAGAATAACTTTCCATTAGAATAATACGAAATTTCTTTTAATTAAAGAAGTCTTTAAAGTAATTGTCTCAATTAACTATTACTTTTTGCTTACTTCTTAATTTGAATCGAAATTTTTACTACTAAATAAGAATAAATCGTACTTTTACATCTTCAATTAAAAATAACATCAAGCCCAATATTTTCTAGTGGAAAAAACTACTTCTTTTACGCCTCCAGCTTCTCACAATCCAAATAGCTCTGAAAAAGACAAAAAACGTTCTGCACAAGTTCCGATTTTACTTTCTTCAATTTTTATAATTGCTGTTTGTGGAATTTTGTATGAACTTTTGATAAGCAGTATTTCGACCTATTTTTTGGGAAGTAGTATTCTTCACTTTTCAATTACGATTGGACTTTTTCTTTCTGCAATGGGCTTAGGCTCATTTTTGAGTAGATATGTCTATCGAAATTTATTAGATTGGTTTGTTGTTATCGAAACCATCCTTGGGCTTGTGGGAGGTTGTTCTACGCTAATTCTGTATTTTAGTTATACTGTCTTAGATAATTATTATGCTGTCGCTCTGATTATTATTGTCTTTTTGGGAGCTTTTGTAGGTTTAGAGATTCCGATTGTTACACGTCTTTTGAAAGAACATGACAATTTGAAAGATACCATTTCAAATGTTTTGGCTTTTGATTATTTGGGTTCTTTGGTGGCTTCTGTTGCTTTTCCAATTTTACTTTTACCGTATTTGGGGCTGATGCGAACAGCTTTTTTTATTGGAATAATAAATCTTTTGATTGCTATTTTTAATGCATGGGTATTTAGAAAAGAATTAAAACAAGCTGCTGCCAAACTTGCTTTTTCTGCAATTTCAATGGCTGTTTTGTTAGTTGGTTTTATCTACTCCTTTCAAATAAGTGATTTTTTTGAGCAAATGATGTATCAAGATGAAATTATTTACTCTGACCAAACACCTTATCAACGCATTGTAGTAACAAAATATAAGAAAAATACGCAGCTTTTCATTAATGGAAATTTGCAATTCTCAACGCTTGATGAATACCGTTATCATGAAACTATCGTACACGTTCCTGCGCTAATGACTGGTCATCTAGAAAATGTCTTGATTTTGGGAGGTGGTGATGGTTTGGCTGTTCGTGAACTTTTAAAATACGACGAAATTGAAAGTATTGATTTAGTAGATTTGGATAAAGCTATCACTAACCTAGCAAAGCACAACCGAATTTTTAGAGAAGTAAATCAAAATTCACTCTCAAACCCAAAAGTAAAGATTCATAATGTAGATGCGTTTAAGTTTGTGGAAGAGTCTGAAAAACAATATTCACTCATCATTGTAGATTTGCCAGACCCTCATGAGGCTTCTTTAGGCAAACTTTACTCATTAGAATTTTATCGTTTGGCTAAGAAAATATTGTCAAGAGATGGTGTTCTGATTAGTCAATCTACTTCGCCTTATTTTGCTCCAAAACCGTTTTGGTGTATTCAGAAAACAATGCAAGAGGCTTTTCCGTCTGCCTTGCCAGTCAATGTTTATGTTCCTGCTTTCGGAATGTGGGGATTTAGTATGGGAATAAATAATCCAAAATTCAATCAAAATGATTCTACAAGTATTGGTTTACCTTCTCAAAATCAGTTAGATAAAGTATATAAAGAACTGACAAGAAAGATGAAAAAACGACAGTTAGATTTGAGATATTTAGCTCCAGAAGTTTTGCCAAAACTTTTTGTTTTTGATAAAGATATGTTTGAAGGAATAGATATTGATGGAACAGGAAAAGGCGATTCTGTAAAAGTAAATCGCCTAGATAACCAAATCTTGATTCAGTATTATGAAAATAGCTGGAAAAGGTGGGAGTAAGTTTCATTTCTATTTCAAAATCTGATTAGAGAGAATATAATCCATTTTTTCAAATGTTTTTTCATTATCAATTCCATTTAATTCTTCTCCAAAAATAAATTTTCCTTCTTTGTTCAAAATCAAAATAAAGGGTTTGGTTTTCGTCGGAATGTACAAATCTTCAAAAATAGAATTACTAGTTGGAATAATATCAGCGTAAAAAGGTGTTCCTATCAAAAACTCTTCAACTTCTTTTTTCTTGCTTTCCGTAAAACCATAAAACATAATATTATTTTCTGAATAGGTTTCTATTTTTTGATTAAGCTTTGGAATTGCTTCAATAGATATTGTAGAAGAAGGCGACCAAAAAACAAAAACACTCAATTTATTTTCTAAATTCTCTTTCATAATTTCATTTTCTGAAATTAGTTTAAAGCTAAAATTTGGAAAGGCTTCAAAAAGATTTCTTTGCATCGTAAAACCATCAAAAAGAGCTTGTTTTTCATTTCTACTCATCTTCGAAAAAGGATAAACTGCGCTTGGTTTCATAATTTGAGTTGTATCAATGCTTTGCTTTTCTTTCTTGAATTTATCAAAACTATAGCTTTCAAGTTGCGTAAATTTTGCACTCGTAAAATCGCCATAGCGAACAAACATATTCATAATCGAATCTTGTTTTATTTCTAATGTCGAATCAACAGAGACTTCATTTGCTTGAAAATCTTCTTGACTTTTTCTAAAAAATAAATAAATAGGTTTGGCAACTGTTTCATAAGACGTTGTTCCAACTCTCTTTTGCAGTCCATTCTTTATCAAAAAAGTATTGGGCGCAGTCTGATAAATAAGCGAAATATGTTGATAGTTTTTAAGCCATAATTTTCCTTCTTTAAATATAACTTCTTTTCCCAAACCATAATTTCCTAATAAATCTTTTGCATTTTGAGGTAAATTATATGGGTTTGGAATGGGTTTAGTAATTTCTTCAAACTGTTTAAAACGCTGTCCATATTTTTTGATGTAACTAAAACGACTCTTCAAAACACTTTCTTCATACGCCATTTTATAGGCAATATCAAAAGCCTTATCTGTGCTTGTAGAATCATAAGCTGAAACAAAAATATTTGGTTTTACCTCACTTTTTTCTGTTGTTTTAATCTTCATATCTGGAATATTGAGCCAACTATATGCACTTGTTCCTATTTGTTTTGTAATTACTGGTTGTCCTTTGGTTGGCTCTCCTATCACGATTGCATTTCTATGTTTTTGCAAAACGTTCACAATCCATTCAGCAGCATCAGAAGTATTTTTATCTGTCAGAATATAAATTGGACGCTCAAAATATCGAAGTGTATAGTATTTTTCATAATTTCTATCGACTTCAAGAGGATATCCCCAATGGTAATACCAATCATTTCTCTTTTTAAAATAGGGTTTTACTTCTTCTTTTTTGGTAGTTAATGAAACAGTAGGATTCTCATAACTTTTACGGCGTGGTTTTCCACTATCTTTTAAGTATTCTCTTGTATGAAAGACTTTTGCAGTTCCTAAATTATAAGTAGTATCTGGGCGTAAAAAACGCTCTACAAACCAAATAGGAACACTCATCTCATTTACTTCTTTGTCTTTTGTAAAAAACTTTCTTTCAGATTCTAATACAGAACTTCCTCTCAAGTCTAAAATCAAAGCATCTGTAAATAAAAACTCCTCTATTAAGTCTTTCATAAAACGCTCATCTACATAATTAGCAGAAGGCAAAAATGAACACTTTAAATAGCCAATATTTCCTTCTAAAATTTCTTTTTTATCAAATCCATTTCCTAAATAGTCTAAGTTGAATTGGTTAGAATTATTGTTCCAAACATTGCTTTTGTATTTCGCCCTTCGCCTTGACCTTTTTAAAACTCCTCTTCTAAATAGAGACTTTCCTTGTGCCATTCTACTGTAAAAGTTTTTTCTATTATAGCTCCGTAAGTTTCGCCAAAATGATTCATAGTAAACATAATGGGTCTCATCATTTGATTTTTGCTTATTTTTTTCTCCTTTCCACCACCCATGCCATTCGTGTTCTCGTCCACAATTACAAAAACTAGACTTTCTATAAAAACCAAACTTTTCATTATCATCATCTATTCTATAACCCTCCTGTGGTGCAGTATTTTCGAAAGACAAGGGTGTGTTATTATCTAGCTTGTACCAATAATTATTCAAATAAGCCCCAAATTCTTGTAGGTTATATTCAATCAAAGAATCTAAAAAAGGATTATTTCCAATTTCTAAAATAGGTTTTCTGTAAAGAGAATCTGTCGTGTAAAGACAAAGAGCAGAATCTAATGTAATTTTGAATTTTTCTACTTCTTCTTTTTCTATAATTCGTTCGGGTTTGCGTTGTGCCAAAACAGATGTAGAGAAAAGAAATAAAAATAAAATAGAGAAGAGGAAGTATAATTTTGATGGAAAAAAACTCATAGTATAAATTAGATTGCTTTTGAATACGATTATTCAGCAAATTTAAGCAAAAATATTTAACAACTAAAAATATAGTTAAAAGAATTATCTTTTTAGTTACTTTGGGCTTGACAAAAAAAATCCTCAAAACGAATTATTCATTTTGAGGAATTATGTGTTGAAAGTCGTAGGTGGGGACACCTACAACGGCTAGTGAATGTATTTGAAATTAATTTATCATTAATCACTACTTTAAAAATGTTTTTTAAAGAATTTAGAATTTTTGACTTTAGAAGCCGTCGTACTTACCGTGTCTTCAAACTGATTTTCTGCTTTTGCCATTCTTGTTTTGAAATTTTCTTCTTCCAAAAATGATGGTTTTTCTTCTAAATCAATTTGTTCTTCTAGGCTAGTTACTTTTGGCATTGCCATCCAAAGAGCTAAATAAGCTAAAAGACCAAAACCTTTTAAGAAAAATCCACCTATGAAAAGCAAACGCACAATAGTTTCGTCTATTCCAAAATATTTTGCAATTCCAGAGGCAACACCAGCGACTTTTTTGTCGACCATACTACGCATAAAACGTTTTGTTTTGCCAACTAAAGAAGTTGATTTTTTCTCTTCCAACATTCCTTCTTTTGGGTCTTTTGGCATCGCAAGCCACGAAGCTGCATACAGAGGAACTCCAAAACCACCTACAAAAACACTAGCCACAAACCCTAAACGAACAAATACAGGGTCAATATCATAATAGGCTGCAATTCCAGAAGCGACTCCACCTACTTTTTTATCTCTTTTTTGGAGTGTAAATTTCTTATCTAGGCTACGTAACTCTCGCTTAGGTTCAGCTTTTTTAAGTTTTTGCCATTGGTCTTTTCTTTCAAAATAACCCAAATCTAAATCAATTCCTTCTGCAAGAGCAATTTCTTTTGCCGTTCCTACCTGCAAGACCATCAATTCAACATCATTTTTATCTATTGTTCCTTTGTCAATACTCAAACGCTCCAAAAGAACTTCTGCCATACGTGTTTCAATGTCTTCGATAGTCATCGAATCTTCTGGAAAACAACGCTTCAAATCCATTAAGTAAGCTTTTAAAGCTGGATAAGCAGTTTGTTCGACATGAAAAGAAATTGAAGCAATCTGAACTTCTAAAGTATTGTTGATAGAGGAGTTGGTGTGTAGAGGAGGCATAATAAATTTAAAATTTAGATTTCAGAATTTAGAAGAATAAATAATTATTTTTTACTTCTAAAATTCTTTGAGGTGTTGATTTATAATTAGTTAGTGATGAGTAAGGGCGAAAAATTACATTTTTGAGTAAATTTATATTTTAAAAATTAGTAGTTCAAAATTTTCGTAATTGTATTTACTTCTAATTTCATACTTCTAAAATCTAAATTGGTTTTAACTTGCTTGTCTTTGTTCTTGTCTATTCTGATTTTTTGCTTCTAAAAGAGTAGTTGCTGAAAAAACAAGCTGATGCCAAGAGTTTGTGAGTTGATGTAAAAAATCTTGTCCATTATCGGTCAGTCTATAATATTTTCTTGGAGGTCCTCCTGTAGATTCTCGCCAAGCATAAGTAACCAAACCCGATTTATTGAGACGGTTTAGAAGTGGATAAAGCGTTCCTTCCACAACTAATAAATTCGCTTCTCTCAAGTGGTGAAGCAAGTCTGAAGCATATACTTCTCCACTTGCAATTACATTCAAGACACAGAGTTCTAAGATTCCTTTTCTCATCTGTACTTCAGCATTTTCTAATGTAATCACATTTTTTTTGTTTAAGTTTTAGGTTCTTTTGGTTAGATATTGAAAGTAATTGAGATACTAACAACGTCCGTATGTCTTCTTATACGAGGTAGTTTGAAAAAGGTTACTATGTTATGCAAGGTAGTAGGTAAAAGATTGTAATTTTTACAGTTCTATAATAATAGAAACCTATCAAATTAGTAGAACTAATATTTTTTGCTAAAAATAAACTGCATTTGCAAAAAATAATGTATATTTAGCTAACTTTGAGCAAAATGAATAAGAGCCAATTATTTTATCTAGAAGTTTTGTATTTTTCTAAAATTGAAGAAGTAGAGTTATGTCAAAATCAAATACCCCTTTCGGATATATCAAAAGTTCAATCAATCAGCCTGTCAGCATTCTTAAATATGCTATTGGTGTGGTTGCGATTGCTGCTTTGGTGGCTTTTATATTCAATACCACTCAAGGTTCTGATAAAAAGAATGTCGAAAATACGTTTTTATTAGAAGATATTCGTAAGACCAATGAAGAACATCTCAAAACGATTGCAGACCTACAAAGACAATTAGATAAGACAAACGAAGAAGCTGCAAAAGTAAAAGAAGAACTTATCCAAAAACAGTCTCAAATAGATGCAAAAGGTGTACAAATAGATGCAAAAGAAGGAAGTATCGGAACACTTCAAACACAACTTAGTGATTTGAAAAATGATAAGATGCGTCTGCACCAAATAATAGATGAACGAGGACGAGAACTGGCGCAAATGACAGAACGAAACAAAGAGCAAAATTCACTCTTAGAAACTACTCAAAATAACCTCCAAAAAACACAAGACCAAACTCGCCAAGACCAACAAGCTATCAAAAACCTTCAAGAAGAATTGCGTGGACTAAATGAAAAAGTAAATATTGCTTACAACCACGAAAAGGATTTGCAAAGTCAAGTAAATAAATTACTTACTGATTTGAATCAAACACGTACAGAACTCAACCAGTCAAGAATGGATTTGAGTGATGCAAAAGCTGAATTACGTATTCTGAAAGAACTCCACCCAATGAATAATAATATGCCTGTTCAGCAAATTACGGTGTCTCAACCCCAAGAAGAAAGTAGCGCAAATGCCCTCAAAATGGTTGCCATTGTTTCCGTAATTGTCATGTTTATTGTTTTTGTAGTTTATATGCTTAGAGATTAATGAAAGCTGATTTTATTGTTTAGCCAAAAGCAACTTCAATCAAAATGAAGTTGCTTTTTTTATAATTATTGATTTACAGATAGAGCTTTTAAAAAAAACACGGTTTTGAGGCTCTTTTTTCATCTAAAAAAAATGAATCTTTACCGAGTAGAGTAATTTGTTCGTCGATTGCCCTTTCTTTATTATGTATGATTTTTTGCAAATATAGACTGCTTCTTTTTATCTTTATAAAAATACAAAATAGGCTCTCAACATTCTTTTATGGCTTTATATGACTAAAATAGCTTGTTTTATCTATAAATAGGCTACTTTTGTTTTCTGTTTTACCTAGCTATTTTATTAATCGCTTACTTTTTTTGCAATTTGGCTTAGTGTAAGCATTATAATCAAAAAGGTATAGTTCTTGAAAGTTTGAAAGTAGCTTATCTCTACTAAATTATGTATTGATTTTAGATTCCAAAGTAAAAATAAGCTATAATTTAATCTCACTATTCTTATTCTCTTATCATTTGTTATCAAGATTTTACTCCTATGAATTATACTACTCCAACTAACGAAGAAAAAGACTTAGAAAAAGAATCTCAGTCAGTTCTATCATCTGATTCGGTTGCCATAGATGATAATTTGGATACAAATGAAACGAGTATAGATGATTTGCCTATTAGCAGTCAAGCTGATTCTATTTCAGACTTGCCTAATCAAAGTCCGATTGCCTTTGACAAATCGGCTATTTTGCCTTTAGAAGAATTAGAAGTAAATTACGAGTGGATTAGCGCAACCGATGAATTTAATCAAACCAGTACACAATCAAATGCCTCAGAAGATTTGGATATAACATCTGATTATCTTGATGAGTCATCTACTTTATCAAAAAAATCTTCCCTATCAGATATGAAATCCAAATCTAATTTATTCTTAGGAATTATACTCTCATTAGTCGGAGCATTAGGAGCAGCCTATATATGGGGCAAAACTACTATGCTAATAGACGAATATATAGAACAACATCATTATGCTTTTATGGCTATTTTGGTTGGGCTTTTTGCAGCTTTAGGAATGAGAATTGGAGGTAGAGGACACCGTCCTGTTTTTGGAGTAGTAGCTGTCTTGATTACTGTTTTAGGTTTTTTTGTGGGAAATGTATTGGCTGCCGTCGAACCTATCGTACAAAGTTTTCAGCTTTCTTATATAGAAACATTTACTACTTTTGATATTTCTCATTTGTGGGGATTCTTGAAAGACCGTTTTGAATATGTTGATATTGCATTTTATGCCCTTGGATTCTTCTTTGCTTATTATTTTTCTTTCAGTAAGCCAAAAATGTTGTTTAAAAAATAAAAATATATCCGCTCAAAAATAACAATAAGCATTTTACTTTATAGAGGTAGAATGCTTTTTTTTGTAGCTTTGCTTTTTACAATACCACCCAAATTTAATCCATAACTATTTAATTGTTCCATGTTATATTATCTATTTCGCTTTTTACGTGAACAGTTCGAACTCTCTGGTGCAGGTCTTTTCCAGTATATTAGTTTTCGTGCTATGTTGGCAGCTTTTTTATCTCTCCTAATTAGTGTCGTTTTTGGCAAGAAAATAATTCTTTTTCTTCAAAAACAACAAATTGGAGAAACGGTTAGAGATTTGGGACTTAAAGGAGAAAACCTAAAGGCAGGAACACCTACGATGGGAGGAATAATTATTTTGGCTGCAACGCTTATTCCTACTCTTCTTTTGGCTCAACTTCATAATATTTATATTTTGCTTTTGATTATCTCTACTGTTTGGCTTGGAGCTATTGGTTTTTTAGATGATTATATAAAAGTCGTTCGTAAGGATAAGGCAGGACTTTCAGGAAAATTCAAAATTCTAGGGCAAGTAGGCATCGGAATTTTGATTGGTATTGCTATGTATTATCATCCAGATGTTTTGATGAGAGAATTTAGCACAGGTATAAATGCTGCTGATGACTATACTAGCTACGTAAACTCTAGCTTTGAAGACATAAAATCCTTAAAAACGACGATTCCATTTATAAAAAATAATGAACTAGATTACCGAACACTTGTTCCTGACTTTTTGGGAGAATACGGCGTAATTATTTTTTATATTCTTGTTGTTACTTTTATTATTACAGCCGTTTCGAATGGTGCAAATCTAACAGATGGTTTGGATGGCTTGGCAGCAGGAACGACAGCAATTATTGCAACTGCTTTGAGCGTTTTGGCGTATGTTTCGGGTAATCTTATTTTTGCTGATTATCTCAATATTATGTATTTGCCCAACACAGGCGAAGTAGTGATTTTTTGCGCTGCTTTTATGGGGGCTTGTATTGGGTTTTTGTGGTATAATTCTTTTCCTGCACAGGTCTTTATGGGAGATACAGGAAGTTTGTCTTTAGGTGGAATTATTGCTGTTTTGGCTATTACACTTCGAAAAGAACTTATGATTCCGATTCTTTGTGGCGTATTTTTGATAGAAAACTTATCTGTAATGATGCAAGTAGCTTATTTTAAATATACCAAAAAGAAGTTCGGAGAAGGCAGACGTATTTTCTTAATGTCGCCTCTTCATCATCATTATCAAAAAAAGGGTTTGCATGAAGTCAAAATTGTTACTCGCTTTTGGATTGTAGGAATTTTGCTTGTCATTATTGCATTAGCGACTCTCAAAATTAGATAAAAAACATAGGTTCTCTGAAAGTTTTTGTGGAAGTCGTCTGTAAAATACCGAAAATGGTAAAAAATTGTAGGGAAAAGACACGTCTTTTCTACCCAGTAGGTAATTTGATAGTTCACAACAAAAAAAACATTATATTAGTATTTCAGTAAAGCAACGCCAATAACGATAAAACCTTCTCAAAATGAATTTGAGAAGGTTTTTTTATAATTATGGAGCAATCAAAATCTTTGTTTTGTCGCTATTTTTCTAGAATTATTTTAGGCATGTTGCAAAAACTGTTTCCAGTTTTCGTCTCCCATTCTTGAAAATTCACGTAAAAACATCACAAAAGTAGGTTTGAATGGTTTGTAAGGCAATTTCATTCCTACATCTTCAAGACTAAAATCACTTTTCTTTGAATTACAACGCTGACAAGCACTTACTAAGTTTGTCCAAGATGTTTTTCCACCTTGTGAACGTGGAATAACGTGGTCTAAAGTAAGGTTTTTTGTGCTATTGCAATACACACACTGATTTGCATCTCGCTTGAAAATATTTTGACGTGTAAGCATCACTCCTCTGTATGGAATATTGACGTAAGAATTTAGACGAATAACAGAAGGAGCAGCAAAAGATTTGTTTACTGTTTGGATAAAACCATCAGGGACAGAATTTACCATTTCAGCTTTTTGTAGATAAACAAGCAAAAATGCTTTGGCTACACTACAAACAGAAATTGCACGATAATCTGCATTCAATACTAATACTTTCCGACCAATCATGATTTTAGAATTTTGGATTAATGGACAATCAAATAAAAATAAAACTAATTATATAACATAAAAATAGGATTATTAAATTCTGCATATGCCAAAATTATGCAAATTAAATTTGTTAAAATGTTAATTAAGTATTAATTTATCATTAAAATAATAATATAAGCCTAATTTTTATCATATACTTATCCAAAACCAAAAAATAAATAAGAAAGTTCATTAATCAATTACGAATTACGAATTTAATGAAACACAAAAATTAAATTGTATTTTTTAGTTCGATATTTTATTTTCCGTAATCCGTAATTTATTCCACCACTTCGCCATTAAAACGAAGAACAACAGGCTCGTTTTCGCCAGTTATCATCACAGTAACAGTCTTACTAAACGCTCCAATTTTGGCAGCATTAAAAGTCGCTTTTATGTTGCTTGATTGCCCTGCTGGGATAGCTTCTTTTGAAAACTCTACACCTGTACAGCCACAAGAACCTTTTGCAGATTGAATAACAATTGGATTCTTGCCTGTATTGACAAACTCATAACTTGCTGTTACAGACTTTCCTTTCTGTATTTTTCCAAATTCAATACTGGTTTGTTTCCAATTAATGGAGTTATAAGCAGGAGAAAAAGCGAACAAAAAAGAAAGTGTAACGAGTGTGAAAAGAAAACCAAAAAATTGCTTTTGCATAATTTTGAAAATTTAAAGTGTAAATAACGATTTGATAAAACTAAGTCGTCGTTGCAACAAGAACTTATACAAATGTACGGCAAAACCTCTTTGAACGCTGTTAATGACTTTCAAAGGTTTGTTAAGGAGATGTTAATGGAAAATAAATTTAGATTTTAGAAGTTAGATTTTAGAACGGATGAAATAAAATTCTGATAATTTGTAGTTAATTAAATTTGTCTCCTTTCAATTCTGACTTCTAAATTTGTATTATGAACAAACGAACAATTACTCTTCTTTTAATCTTTGCTCTGCTTTCTATTTTCGGAATTATTTCTATTCAGATTTATTGGGTACAACGAGCCTTTGATGCAAATAGAAAACAAAACGAACAAAAAATACAGGTTGCTTTACAAAATATTGCCGAAAAAATAGCCGATTATAGCAAAACTACTTTGCCTTCTCAAAGTCCGATTAATCAACTTTCTAGTGATTATTATACCGTAAGCGTAAATTGTGAAATTGATGCTGCTGTATTGGAATATTTTTTAAAAAATGAGTTTTCGAAGCGAAATATCAAGACTGATTTTGAATATGGAATTTATGATTGTGATAGCGAAAAAATGGTGTATGGAAATTATATTTCTTTAAATCAGGACACTAAAAAAGCAAAGCAACTTAAAAAAGAGCTTCCCAAATGGGAGGGGCAAAACTATTATTTTGGTATTCGTTTTCCTTCAGTTTCTTCTAGGCTTGTTTCAGAAATGGATATTTGGATATTTTTATCTGTAATCTTGCTTTTAGTTATTTTCTTTTTGGTCTATGGAATGTTTTTTATAATTACACAAAGGCAATTTTCACAAGCCCAAAAACAGTTTATCAATAATATCACGCACGAACTAAAAACACCCATTTCTATTTTAGGTATTGCTGCAAAGGTGTTGATAAATAATAATGAAAACACAGAAATTACAGAGGAACAAACCCAAAAAAATAAAGAAAGAAAAAATCAATATGCCATTATTGTAAAAGAACAAACTGAAAGATTAGACTCTCAAGTAGAAAAACTTGTCGAACTTTTGATGTTAGAACGAAGTAGTTATGTTCCTCTTTCCTTAGAAAAAATTGACCTTAAAAAAACAATTGAAGAAACCATAAATAGTTTTGAATTGGAGGTTTTGGCAAAACAGGATTTTCAGAATCAAGATTTCAAAATTCGATTCATAGGCATAGAAAGCGAGATTTTCATAAAAGCTGATAAAGTTCATTTTCAAAATATGTTACATAACCTGTTAGAAAACGCATTTAAGTACAATAAAAATATTCCTTTTGTAGAAATTGCTATATTAATTCAATCAAAAAATAAGCTTACTCTGTCTATAAAAGATAATGGAATAGGAATTGATAAAAAATTTCAAAAGCGAATATTTGATAAGTTTTTTAGAGTTCAAAACAAGGATATTCATACAACAAAAGGATTCGGATTAGGACTTAGTTACATCAGACAAGTAATAAAAGCTCACAAATGGAAAATAAATTTGAAAAGCAAAGTTAATGAAGGCTCAATTTTTTTCATAGAACTACTCTACTTTTAACGTGAACTTGGTATTAAAACAATCTGAAACATCTCTCTATCTACTAGAAAAACTATTCAAAATAGCTGCAAAAAAAGAGACTGTCCGAAAAGGTCAGCCTCTTTTTTGACTAAATTTATTTAAGATATTGTGGTAGAGTTATTTTGTTGTTGGTATCGCTTCGAAAACACCAATAATGGCTTTGAAATGTTTTTGAATTAATCCTTGATAATCTTGATTGTTCCTTGATAATTTTGTCCTTCTATTCTTAAAATATACATTCCTTTAGGTACAACAGGAAATTCAATTTCTTTTTTATTTGTACTCAGAATATCAGTCAAAATTAGTTTTCCTTGTAAGTTATAAACTTGTAGATTCAGAATTTCATTAGCAATAAATAGCTTTTCATCTACTTCTATATGCAAACTATTTGCTACTGGATTAGGAAAAACACGAACTTGAGAATTTTTACTTGTCAAATCTTCATTTTCTTCTCCTAAAATAATTTCAATTTGGTTTAACCTATTAAAGTTAGGAATGCCATAGCCGTACTGCTCGTTCGGACTAAAATAATTATCTCCAGCTCTACGCATTGCAAACATCACTTCTTTTTGAGTAAGGTCAGGGTTTTTTTGCATAAAACCAGCTACTAAGCCTGATATCAGTGGTGCAGCAAAAGAAGTTCCATTTGCAGAGCTAACTCCACCTTCCCGACTCAAAAGTGTTGTTCCTCCTCCCATTGCCATTACATCAGGCTTTATTCTTCCATCAGCACTATTTCCTAGAGAGGAAAAATTTGTTATTTGTTCGTTTCTATCTACTGCTCCAACAGCTAACACAGAAGGCGCATCAGCAGGAAAAGATATTTTTTGCCAAACATCATTCCCACTATTTCCTGCACTTGTTACTACTACAATTCCTTTTTCAGTTGCTATTTCGGCAGCTCTAGAGATAAGAGTCGTTTTTCCATCTAAATCTTCGTGGCTATAGTTATAAATTGCATTATCAAAATCATAATAGCCTAAAGAAGATTGAATAATATCTACTCCCAAACTATCTGCTTTTTCTGCGCCAACAGCCCAAAATGCTTCCTCAATAGGTCTTTCAGGACCATCTTCTTCTGTTAGAAGTAGATAATAAGTAGCCTCTGGAGCAGTTCCTATAATTTGTCCCTCTTGCTTTGATAGCATTGTAGAAAGAACTCTTGTTCCGTGATTAGAAGTACGATATATATTTTTTCCATTCCTAACTACATCATAGACAAAAGGAATATCAGCATGTGCGAAAGCAGATATAGAGTTAGTATTGAGAAAACCACCATCTAAAACAGCAATATGAATTCCTTGCCCTAAATATCCTTGTTCGTGCATCTTATCTACACCCAACATCTGAATTTGAGCTAAAGAATTTCCATAATCAAAATTTTCTTCTGTGTCTTTTATATCTGCTATTTTATTTACGTTAAACTCTTGACAAGTTTCTTCATCATTCAAAGATGCCACCTCACAAGTTGCCGAAACTCTATCTCTTTGGTTTGGGTTATTATGAATAACTATCTTATTTATTTTTTCTACAAAAGAAAGGTTTTGAATTTCTGTAAAAGTAGCTTCATCTGCTGTTACGATAGCTGCATTAAACCATTTTATGCCATGACTTACAGTTGCACCCAAATCTTTTATCTGATTAATGTAATCAATGTTTACAGGTAAATCTTGCTCTGTAATAGAAATTCCTTGTTTATTTCTTCTATCAACTGCTTTTTGGGTAAGAAACTCTAAAGGACGGCTAATTGAAAAAGATGTTCCATTTTTATCTGTAAAATAAACCAATCTTTCTTCGCTAATCTGAGAAAAAACAGAATGAGAAAACCCTGCACTAAAAAAGATAATAATAATTAATTGTACAAATAGTAATTGTTTTAGTTTCATATATAATATATCGTTAGTTTGTTGAACAATTTTCAGAAAAATAATATTCTGATAAAAGTAGTATTTACCAAAGGCTAAATTGCATAATTACAAATATAGCATTTATTTATTTTTAAATCTCTCAAAGATTCTCTAGCATCTTCTTTATTACCTTTTTATACTAACTTATTTTAGGCTATTTAACTTTTATTTTAAAGAATTAAAATAGGAAACAAATCTAAATTTGCTCATAAAGCTCCAGAACTTTCTTTGCTAAATTTTCCCACGAGTATTTTTCCTTAAAAACACGCAGATTTTTACCATAATCTGTAGTTTCCTTTTTCTCAAAAAGTTCTTCTATGGCATTCTGAATGGCTTTTGGTGTTGTATTTTCAGCTATCGTTCCTGCATTATAAGGCTCAATCAAATCACGAAGCCCACCCACATCAGTAACGACAGAAGGCACTTCAAAGTGAAAAGCGATTGCCGAAACTCCACTTTGAGTAGCGTGTCTATACGGTAAAACATTGGCATCGGCAGCCGAAAAAAGCAAATTTACTTCGCTATCTGAAACATAGCGCAGACGAGTATCAATATTTTGCTTTTTGGGATGATTGTCTAAACTACTTTGAAGTTCTTTATTTTCACTATCTGACAAATAAGATTCTCCAGCAATAATTAAAAAATAATCGTCATCTAAATATTTAAAGGCTTCTAAAAGCAAGTCCAAACCTTTATATTTTCTAACAAAACCGAAATAAAGTAATATTTTTTTATTTTCAACTTTATCAATTCCTGTATCTTCTAAAAGTCCTAGTTTTTGTAATGCTTCTTCTCTTTTTATTTTTTCCCCAAAATGCTCATAAATTGGGTGTGGATGGAAAATATATTTTGCATTTGGCTTTCTCTCCAAAAGGTCTTTCTCAACTGATTTGCTCATCACGATATAAGCATCTGTATTTTTCAAGAAATACTTTGTGAATATCTCATCAAAAAAACGCTTTTCGTGTGGAATCATATTATCTACAATGACAATAGACTTTGTTCCTTTTTTCTTTAATTTTTTTGCAACTGTTCCCAAAGCTGGTGCAAAAAAAGGCAGCCAATAACGCATCAAAATTAAATTAGGTTCTTCTTTTGAGATTTTAGAGGCTGTCTGTAAATAGGAAATTGGATTTATACTACTGATTGTTCGTTGTGTCGGTATTTGGTCTGCATTATCTTCAGAAGTGGAATATTGTGTCTGCCCTGGGAAGAGAAACTCAGGATATTGTGTTGTGAAGTTATAAGCAGAAACAGAAATATTTATTTTTTCAAAATTACGATATAGAAGTGCATTAAACTGTGCAATTCCTCCACGAAACGGGTAAAAAGTAGATAGATAAGCTATTTTCATAGGATTAGGTTTGATGTTACCATAGTTTTCAACGGCATCTGTTTATAGTATAAAAAATAAAAACCATCAATTAGTATTCTGATTGATGGTTTAAAGGACGCTATTTTTTGTTTTAAAATAAAGTTTTATTCGCATTATTTATTTTCCTTGATTATTATTATTTGGGCATTATACATTACAATGCAGGTAAAAAATGAGGTGTTTCAGTCTGATTAGGTGGAGTTACTTTTGTCTTACTTGTCGTAGCATTTGGGTATTCAGAATCTTTTTTATCTTTGTTATACTGCAAACGCATCATCACAAAAGCCATAACTATTAGAAACAATAAAGCTCCAATCGTTACATTCTCTTTGTGTTGTAAAAAAATATACTTTTTCATCAGTCATAAATTATTTAAAATAAAGTAGTTATTATTTTTATTCTTATTAAAAGTGTGATTTGTGAGTAAATCAATAATAGTTTTACTATTACATAATCTTATACGGAAATAAAAGATAGTTGTTGCTACAATTACTTATTTTTCTGAAAATAATTCTTCAAAAAATGACAAAATAGGTTTTTACATATTTGTTTGTTGTGTATATTTTTTTAACTCAACCCTTCAATAGATCCATTTTTTATATCAATCTTTAATGCTTGTGGTTCTTTTGGAAGCCCTGGCATTCTCATAATCGTACCAGAAACAGCCACAATAAATTCAGCACCACTATTAATAACTAAATCTTCAATATGCAGAGTGAAATTTTTAGCTACTCCTAATTTTTTTGCATCATCAGAAAAAGAATATTGCGTTTTGGCAATGCAGACAGGAAAATGAGAAAAACCTAGGTTACTTGTTTTTGAAAGCATTTTTTGAGCTTTATCTGAAAGAGAAATATCATTTGCTCCATAGATTTTTTGGGCTACTTTTCTAATTTTGGTTTCGATAGTATCTTCATCTTTGTAAGTAAACTCTAAAGCTTTTGAAGGGTTATTCTGACAGACCTCTACCACCGTTTTGGCTAATTCTTCTGCTCCCTTTCCACCTTCCAAAAAGCCGTTATTAATAGCAAAATTTACATTTTTAGATTGACAAAACTCTTTCAAAAACTCAATTTCTTCATCAGTATCAAAGTCATATTTATTGAAAGCCACAACAACTGACTGACCAAAGGACTGCATATTTTCGATGTGCTTTTCTAGGTTTTTTGTTCCTTCTTTGATTCCTTCCAAATTTGGTTTCTTGATTTCTGATTCTGCTACTTTTCCGTGAAGTTTTAAAGCTTGAGAAGTCGCTACAATTACCGTTACTTTTGGCGAAAGTCCAGATTTACGACACTTTATATTCATAAATTTTTCAGCCCCCAAATCTGCCCCAAAACCAGCTTCTGTAACTACATAATCTGCAAAATTCAATGCCATTTTGGTAGCCAAAACGGAATTACAACCGTGTGCAATATTTGCAAAAGGACCTCCGTGAATAATTGAAGCTGTGTTTTCGGTTGTCTGAACTAAATTAGGTTGAATAGCATCTTTCAAAAGTACGGTAATTGCACCTTCAAAGCCCAAATCTTTAATGAAAACAGGTCCTTGACCTGTAGTCGATGATTTTCTGTAACCTAAAAGAATGTTTCCTATTCGTTGTTTTAAGTCTTCCAAATCAGTTGCCAAGCACAGGATAGCCATAATTTCGGAAGCAGGTGTAATATCAAAGCCTGTTTCAGTAGGAACTCCATTACTAATACTTCCTAAGCCTGTAACAACATTTCGAAGCGAACGGTCATTAACATCTAAAACTCGTTTCCAAAGAATCTGACGAAGCTGATTTTCAGAACCTCTATTTTGAAATTGATAATTGTCCAATAAAGCAGCAATCATATTATTTGCCGAAGTAATGGCGTGGAAATCGCCTGTGAAATGCAAGTTGATATTTTCCATGGGCAAAACTTGTGCATATCCTCCACCTGCAGCTCCTCCTTTCATTCCAAAACAAGGACCTAAAGAGGGTTCACGAAGTGCCACAATAGCTTTTTTTCCAATTTTTGCAAGTCCTAAGCCTAAGCCTACCGAAGTTGTGGTTTTGCCTACTCCTGCTTTTGTGGGCGTTATGGCCGTTACTAAAATTAGATTTGACTCTTTTTCTTTTTTATTAGAATCATTCTGAGAACTTATTAATTCCAAAGGTAGTTTTGCAATATATTTTCCATAAGGAATTAACTCTTCCGTCGGAATGGTTACTTTTTGAGCAATTTCTGTAATGGGTAACAGCTCTGTTTGGCGAGAAATTTCAATATCTGATTTCATAGAGGTTAGGTTCTTTTTTGTAATGCTAGTAAGATTCTTAAAGGAATAAAAAATTGTCCGTAATTTGAAACTTCTTTACCCATTTTTGAGTAATTTTGAAACAAAAATATTAAAAAAAATGTCAAACTCTCCTTTTTCTACTCAAAACGAAGAATTAAAAAGCAGTATTCAAACACTACTTCTTTTACATGTTTCTGAAAGCAAGATTTCAGATTTGATAGCAGAAGCCTATACAAATACGCCAAACAGATGGCAAGAAGAAATATTTTATTTGCTCAATAGCAAACTACAAGATACAAGCAAAAGAACGGAATATTTAGTGGAAGAATTAAGTTCTGATGTTGCGAAAAATATATATGATAGCAAGGTTTGGCAAAGAATAAATGCTCTTTCTTTTGAAGATAAACTGCCTTATTTATTGCATCATACTTTAGGTTGGGATAATGAGAAGATAGCAAAGCTTTTGAATATTTCTATTTCAGGAGTAGAAATTTTATTGGTTAGTATCTTGAAAAAATTGAGTAAATAATTATTTTTTTATCTCTGCTAATGCTTTTACTTTTTTGAGTTGCTTTACGCATTTGTGTTTTTGGTTGTGAAGATTATGGCGAGTAGTATAACCAAATTCTTTTTGAATTTCTTCAGTTGTTTTTTCTTCTTCTACGATTGTGGATAGTAAGTTCTGACAATGCGAAGTAAGGCGAGAAAAGTAATCATCAAATTTTTCTAACAATGGTTTTTCATTTTCTAGCTCCGTTTCAAAATCTTGTGATAAAATAAAAGAATATTTTTCTAAAGAGTTTTGATTAAAATTACTTTCATTATCTTCATCAGAATTGGTAAGAGAATATACAGTCGCTTTTTTCTTCTTTCTCAATGAATTGAGCCACATATTTTTACTGATTGCAATAATATAGGTTTTAAGAGAGGCTGTGAGATAAAAATCTTCTTTTTTGAGTTTTTCTAAAAATACAATTAATGTTTCTTGAAAAATATCTTGAGCATCTTCTTTTGTTCCCTTATTTTTGCAAATATAATTTTCTACAAAGCCATAATAATACTGATAGAGTTTTGAAAAAGCTTTTTCGTTTCCTTCGCAAAACTCTGTCAATAATTGTTTTTGTTCTTCGTAATAAATGAGCTGTTTTTCTGTTCTTTTCATAGTTTTGACAACCGTCAACGAGGTCAAGACCGTCGTTGAGGTTTTATAAAAAATTAAATTTTAGATAAAATTTGAGCGACTTCTTTTGCAAAATACGATAAAATAACTTTTGCTCCTGCTCTTTTTATACTTAAAAGAACTTCTAACATTACTTTTTCGCCATCTATCCAGCCTTTTTCTGCTCCTGCTTTTATCATTGCATATTCGCCACTCACATTATAGGCTACAATCGGAACGTGTGAGTTTTGATTTACTCTACTAATTACATCCAAATAAGAAAGCGCAGGTTTGACCATAATCATATCAGCACCTTCTTCAATATCTAGTTTGGCTTCCAAAAGTGCCTCACGAACATTGGCAGGATTCATTTGATAGGTTTTTTTATCTCCAAAACGAGGCGCAGAATCAAGAGCATCTCTAAAAGGACCATAAAAAGCACTTGCATATTTAGCAGTATAAGCAATAATTCCTACGTCTTGAAAACCTGCTTCGTCTAAAGCATTTCTCAAATAACCTACTCGTCCGTCCATCATATCTGAAGGCGCAACATAATCAGCACCTGCACGAGCTTGTGCAACTGCCATTTTTCCCAAAATTTCTAGCGTTTCATCATTGATTATTTTTCCATTTTTATAAATACCATCGTGTCCGTCGCTACTGTACGGGTCCATTGCTACATCTGTCATCACAAAAACATCTGGAAACTTTTCTTTTATGGCTGTTATTGTTTTCAAATAAAGGTTTTCAGGGTCATAACTTGAAGTTGCCATCGAATCTTTATGCTCATCTGTCAGGCTTGGAAACGGAGCAAAAGCACGAATCCCTAAAGCATAACACTCTTCAATTTCTTCTAAAAGTTTATCTAAAGAATAACGAAAAATATTAGGCATTGAAGTGATAGGTTCTTTTTTATTTGTTCCCTCAATGACAAAAATAGGAAATATAAAGTCAGCAACAGAAAGAGACGTTTCTTCCACCATAGCACGTAGAGCAGCAGATTGACGGTTACGACGAGGGCGAGAACGCATAGATTGAAAATCGAAAGGCATATTTTTAATTATAGGTTATTGATGGCTAAATTGATGTTTCCTAAACTTAATTTTTGTCTTCTTGTTTTTAAAGAAAGCAAACTAATTTACTTTCTGTCGTATTTAGCGAATGTTTTAAAACTACATACGTAGGGTGTTTAGAGTTTTAAAATTTACAGAAATTGTCTGAAAAGGTTATCCTCTATGTGCCTTCAAAATTTTTCCGTAGGAACTACACATAAATCTTTGATGTGGAGAAAGAATATATAAACCTTGAAAATAAACTTTTTTACAAAAAAAAGGCTATCCGTATTTTTCGGACAGCCTTTTTCTTAGTTTTCTTTTTCTGAGAATTGAAATAAAAATTATTTGTAACTCAATCAAAAAAAGAAAAAATGATTTATGCTTGGGCAGTTTCTGATTTAGGAACTACTGAAACAAAAGAACGTCTTTTATATCCTTTGTTAAATTGCACTTCGCCATCAATAAGAGAAAATATAGTATGGTCTTTACCAATTCCTACATTTTCGCCTACGTGAAATTTTGTTCCACGCTGACGTACGATGATGCTACCTGGTTTGGCTACTTGCCCTCCCCAAATTTTTACACCTAGACGTTTACTTTCCGAATCTCGTCCATTTCGTGAACTACCGACACCTTTCTTGTGAGCCATATCTGTATTGTTTTAAAGTTTGGATTTTATTTTTTCTTTTAATTAGAAACAATTTTTTATTAAAAAAAACAGGTTCAAAATATACTTTTCTTTTAGTTTGTATAGTTCGTAATCCGTAATCTTTAATTCGTAATTGTTCCATTCGTTTATTCTAAAAAAACGAAGTAGATAAAATAAAAAAATTGTAAATAAATAAATTAAAACTAAATTAGAATGTCTTTAATCAAGACTTTAGTGAATTGCTGACGGTGTCCGTTTTTTGTTTTGTAGCCTTTACGACGTTTTTTCTTAAAAACGATTACTTTGTCGCCTTTTACTTGAGCAAGAACTTCTCCACTCACTGAAGCCCCAGATAATTGAGGCTCGCCAATACTAACAGTGCCGTTATCTTCTACCAAAAGAACTTTGTCAAAAGTTACTTCGTCGCCTTCATTTCCTTGAAGACGGTGCGTATAGATAAAACGATCTTTTTCAACCTTGAACTGTTGTCCGGCTATTTCTACGATTGCGTACATGAGATAAACTTTGTTTAAATTACAAATAGAGTGCAAACTTAGTGCTTTTTATTTAGAACTACAAATCAAAATGATAATAAATTTAAGCAATTCAAAATTTAGTTTTTTATCTTTGATAAGAGGAAATTAGAAGGTTCTTATTATTATACTCAATCAAAAATGGTTTTTGAAAAATAAAACTGTCAGACACTTTAACTTCGTTGAGGGCTAAAGCCGTTCATAAGTATCAGTACAGTTCAAAAAACAAATTATCTGATACCTTTGAGGTGTACTGATAAATTTGATTTTCGAAAACTAAAAATGTGTGAGTATATCTAGTTTGAAGTAAACAAAGAAAATAATAGGCAGATAGGTACAGTATAAAAGAAAACATTTTCATTAATCAAAACGTTTTAAAACCCTATCTTCTACTACATTTTATTTTTATCATCTATTGGTTTATTATTTTTTAGCTACAACTACAAATCAAACTTGTTTTTGTGCTTTTTTTTTGGTTAAATTGTAAACTTATTCATAGAACTGTAAAAACAATTTATTTCATCTTGCTTTAAGGACATTTTTTTATTAAATAAATTTATAAGTAAGAATAGTTATACTATTATTTTATTAGAACACAACTTTTAGAACAAACCCTATATTACGTATGTCACAGAACGGAAAGACAATTAAACTTAACTACGAAGGCAAAGAATTTGAATTACCTCTTGTAGAGGGAACAGAAGGAGAAGTAGGTATAGATATCGGAACTTTAAGGTCTGCAACAGGACTTGTTACCCTTGACCCTGGGTATAAAAATACAGGCTCAACCAAAAGTGCAATTACATTTTTAGATGGTGAAAAAGGAATTTTGCGCTACCGTGGTTATAATATTGAAGAACTAGCAGAGAAAGCAAGTTTTTTAGAAGTAGCTTATCTTATCATTTTTGGAGAGCTTCCAGACCAAGCTTCACTTACAAAATTTCAGAACGATGTAACTAACCACACGCTTATCCATGAAGATATGCGTAAAATATTTGATGGCTTCCCAACTACTTCTCACCCAATGGTTGTTTTGTCTTCACTTATTTCGGTGTTGAGTACGTTCTATCCTGAGTCGATGAAGTCTAACCGTCCTCCAGAAGAAGTATATATGTCTATTGTTCGTCTGATTGCTAAAGTTCCAACTATTGCAGCTTGGTCTTACAAAAACGAAATGGGACACCCTGTAAATTATCCAGATAATAGCCTTAACTATGGCGCACGTTTCTTGAAGATGATGTTTGCTTTACCTACACAGGAATACGAAATTGACCCTGTAATGGTAAGTGCATTGAACAAGATTTTGATTCTTCATGCAGACCATGAGCAAAACTGTTCTACTTCAACGATTCGTATTGTAGGTTCTTCATTAGCTAATATTTATGCTTCTGTTGCTTCTGCTACAAATGCTTTGAGTGGACCTTTACATGGTGGAGCAAATCAGCAAGTAATCGAAATGTTGGAAGCTATTCATAGTAGTGGTGCAACGATTGAGGACTTTATGGAAAAAGTAAAAAATCGTGAAATGCGTTTGATGGGATTCGGACACCGTGTTTACAAAAACTTTGACCCACGAGCAAAAATCTTGAAAAAAGCGTGTGATGATATTTTATCTAAAATGGGTATTGAAGATCCGTTGTTAGAGATTGCTAAGAAATTAGAAAAAATTGCATTGGAAGATGAGTTCTTCATTGAAAGAAAATTATATCCAAATGTAGATTTTTATTCTGGAATTATCTATCGTGCCATGAACTTACCGACAGATATGTTTACGGTAATGTTTGCAATGGGACGTTTGCCAGGTTGGATTGCTCAATGGAAAGAAATGTTAGAAATGAAACACCCTATTGGTCGTCCTCGTCAGATTTATGTTGGAGAAAACGAAAGAAGTTTTGTTCCAATGGCAGATCGTAAGAAAGTAGATCATGCTGACATTATTCAAGAAGATTTTGCTTAAATAGAACTGAATTTAGTTAAATAAAGAAGTCTAAGTAAGAATTGAACTACTCAATTTTTGCTTAGACTTTTTTGTTTCATAGTAGTTTAGGTATCTTGCTTGAATACAAAAAAAACAGCTTTTATTCATACTGGTCAGTCTGGAAAACTGACATACAAAAGTAACCGTGATAACATTGAAGTTGTTTAAGAATAGGTTTGTGCGTGTATTTGTTGGTGTCGCTTCGCTAAAACACCAACAATGGCAGGGAAAGTAACCGTGATAACGTTATATTGTAGATATAGAAAACAACTTCGAAAAAAAAATGATTTTCTATTTGGTTTATAAAATAAAAGTGTTACCTTTGTAACCGATTTGAGACAAAAAGGAGCTTAAAAGATTTAGCTCACTTATCTTAATAAAGTTTTAGTTTTTAGTTTGCCCTGTAGTTTAATTGGCAGAACACCGGTTTTTGGTACCGATAGTTGAGGTTCGAGTCCTTGCGGGGCAACATTTATTTTTTTACTATTTTTTCAAAAATAGTTGTTTTAGAATTTAGTTTGTGATACTTTTGTGTCAAAGTTAATTTGTGCTATCGCTTTTTAGTTTGCCCTGTAGTTTAATTGGCAGAACACCGGTTTTTGGTACCGATAGTTGAGGTTCGAGTCCTTGCGGGGCAACATTTATTTAGAATAACCTTTATTTCAATTCATTGAAGTGAAGGTTTTTTTATGTAAAAGAGTATTTAATGATGAGAATTTACTAACTTTTGAATGGCTAGAAGCTAAAGAGCTAAAAAAGATTTTTTTTTTGACAAGAAAAGGAATTATTTTTGAAAAAGATAAGTTGAGTAATTGAATTTGAAAGAGTTATCATCAATAGATTTATCAAACAAATACTTCAAAATTTACTTTTTGAATGCTATCATTTAAACAAAACCTTCATAAATTGATTTATAATATATAGATTACTGCCAATATGATTGATTATAAAATATATAAATTGAGTTTTAAATTAAAAAATGAATTAGATTATAGGTTAAATACTATACAATCTACTTTGCTTGATTTGACTCTTATATCTACGTTCAATAATCTATTTTCATTATCAATTACATCTTTAAAAACGACTCTTCAAAACAAACTTTCTGCATTTTATAGTTTTCAAGGAACAGAACAAACAGATGAACAAAATAATCCAAAAGATGAAGTAGAACTTATACCTTCTACCCAGCTTTTAGATAGTTCTGACGATTCTCTATTTCTAAGAAGTTATAAAATTTATATATGATATTTCGTAGCCTTGAGAGCAAACTTATAGAGTTAGCTGTTGAGGTTTTTTGTTTGCTAATTTTTAGAAGACGATTCTATCAAAAAACGGCAATCGTATCTATTGAAAAATATTTTAAAACCCATTTATCCCACATTATTATGAGCAAATTAAATAAACTTCCAGTATTCAAAGAAACAGTATATTTAATATTAGACGGTGAAACTTCACATAAAGAAGAAGCAGAATTTATGAAATTCATAGCTACCTCAACATGGCACCGAGAATACTTTGAAAACGAAAAACAATTGCATATGCTCATCAAAAAAAGTATAGAAAGACAGCCAATGCCATTCAATCTACAAGAACTCATACAAGGCAAAGTACACGAAGAAATGGAAAAGAACGAAAGTATGGAAAGCGAAAAAGAAAAAGCTAGAAAAAACTAGAGAACAAGTTATAATAATACAGACAATTTTAAATCAAAAAACTCTTCATTCAGAATTATATAAAATTCGTATGAAGAGTTTTTTTATGTATTGAGATTTTTAGAATAACCTACTTAAAACAAATATCATTTGGAATGACACCTACTTTATAACGATTTACTTCTCTTTTCGTCTGTAAGTCATATTCAAAAATATAACCTTCTTGTTGATAATCCAGAGCATCAGCAAAAAGTAAGCGTCCGTTTTTTGGAGAAATGATAGCATTATAAATGAGTGTATTTGTTGTTCCTAATCCTTCAATAAAAGGAGTTTGGGGAAGGCGAGAGTCTGTCTCAAAACTAGAGAGTTGATACAAGTCATTATCATAAATCCAATATAAATCATTATTATAAATACTCAAAAAATCAGGTCTTTCTTCTTCATCAAATACTCTGCTTTCACTACTTCGTACATCTGAAAGTGAAGAAGTAATAAGTCTGGCTCTTTCAGAATCTGAACCTGTTGCCAAAATCCAAATTCGGTTTTGTGCTTCGTCTGCAACGATGCTCTTCGAACCTTTAGGCGTTGTGATAGTATGAATAATTTCATCATTGTTAGTATCAATTACCCAAACTTTGTCTGCATCATGAGAATTTATCCAAACATAATCTCCTAGTTTTACCATCTCTTCTGTCCATTCTGTTGTTCTTATTTCTCCTGTAATTTCATTACTTTCTAAATCAATTATATAAATCAAATCTCTATAAATAGTCGTTACATAAGCCTTTGAATCATTTATTCCTAAAAAATAACGAGGAGAATGAAGATTTTCAATAGTTGCTATTCTATCTAAAGTTGTGGGGTTTACGACTTCTACTTTCTGAGAATTATTAACTACAATATATCCTTTTCCATTATGAATAGTCATTGATTGCCCTACATTTCCTAAAGGCTCGTTATTTACTCTTTCAAAAATATTATTTTCTACTCTTCCTTTGTCTATTCCGTCTTGATGAATAAAAGTAAGTGTTGCTTTTCCCCAATCAAAATTTCCTTCATTGACTACAAAAAAGCCGTTTTGATAATCTTTTGAGGGTTCGCCTTCATCTATACCGATAGGCGATTGTCCATCTATTTCACACGATGAAAGTATAAAAAAACAAGAAAGACAGAATAAGTAAAATAAATTTTTCATAAGAATAGAATTTGGATTTGTTTAAGTAAAATAAAACGCAAATCTACAAAAACAAAAAACTTGCCTTAGACAAGAAAAGTGTTTTTTTTGAAAAAAGAATTAACATAAAATTCTTAAAATTCCAATTCTCTTTCCAAAACAACAGAATCTTGTTCTAACTTATCATTTCTAAAATAGAATACACTTCGCCATTTTTCACCCTTTTCTATTTCGGAGAAGGGGATTTGGTATTCTTGTAGGAGAATTGATTCTGCTTGTATATCACAAAATCCACAACCATCATAAGATGTTTCTAATACATGAAATTTATCATAATTTGATTTTATGTTATAGGTTTGGTTTATAAAAACATGACCTCTATAATAATTAATCCAGTCTACAGAAATTGTATCTCCCAAAAATGCGACTTTTTTCGATGGAATTCCCATAAACGAATAATTAGGATCAATACATTGACATTCTCCTATTCGTGACCTCAAAATTGATTTAATATTTATAGATACAGATATGACTTTTTTCTGTTCTTCAAATGAAATAACATTTTTTTTGAAAATACCTCCTAAGTTTTGTATCACTAAATACTGTTTTAGCGAATCATCTAATTGACCAACTTTTGCAAATACTTCTTGAATTTTTGATTTACTCTCCTTCCAATTCTTTGATAAAAAAATGTTTTTGATAATAGAATCCAATGGCTTTAATGTTCTATATGTTTCTTTGTATTTTTCATAAAAAGCTATTTCTCTTTTAGAAGTAAATTTTTTACCTATTTCTGAAAAAGAATTTTTATTGGCTATTAAATAACCTGACCGAGCTATATAGGCATCAAAATACTTATTTTCTTTTTCTGCTAACTTAGATGAAGAATTCAAAATATAGCTTTTACTCTCTTCATTTATAACTCGTAATTCTTCTAAGTTAAAATAATTTTTCGCTGTCAGAAGCGAAGCAGCAATGATGGCAGCAATCAATACAGTATTTATAATTTTAGTAAGCATAAAAAATTACTTTTTAGGTATAATTTTGAAATCAATATCATATTCAGAAGTTTTAGAGTAATGAAATTGTCCGTCATCAAATAAGAATTTAGGTCGCAAAGTTGTATCTCCTAGAGAAGAAAGAACGTGATAGGTTTTTGATTTTTCTAATGTAAAATATACAGAATCTTCAAAAGTAAAAGATTGATTGTAAGGATTATTTTCATCTATTCGTTCTTTTTGATATTCAGTTCGATACTGTGTATCAGATTGAAAATAGAATACCTTTATTGTCATTTTTTGATTTTCATAATTTGGAATAAGCGTAGAATAGCCTTCAAAATGGTTAGATGAATAAGAGGTTGGAAACTGCTTTTTGTTTGCTGTGAAAATAGAATCAGCTATTTGAATTATTTCTTTACGCTGTTTGTATAAATCTAGCCAAATTTTGAAGTTATCTTTTTCTTCCCAGTTTACTTTAGGAATAGTAGCAAAAGGTGCAGATTGATTTTGTAAACCTTCTAAATGAGATTTTATTGTATTTATGTAGTCTTGTTTTGTGTGTTTATTGAATAAATACTTTGAATTTTTTATATGATGTAGGGAGGCTTCTCTTTCAAAATCATTTACAGCTTCTAAATAAAGTTGATAATTTTTAGGAATAGAATAATACAGTTTCTCCTTTGGGTCAAAATTACTATGTTTTACAGAATGTCTTGCTGAATCTATAAAACTACGTTTGACTTCTTCTAAAAAAGAAAGGTTATCATAATAAATGACACCACTTTTTATATCACTTGCTTCAATAGCAAGGTTTTGAGTTTCCTCAATAAACTTTTCATTTTCATTTTCTTGCCAAAAATAAAAACACCAAAAAGCCACAGCCAAGAAAGCCAAAAGAAGTGTAGATTTATTTATAGTTCGTTTTTTCATGGGCTAAAAATCGTTTAATCATAAGAAAACCCTAAGGGTCTTCGAAGACCCTTAGGGTTTAAACTCTACTTATAAAAATCATCAACAGCCTTTTGAGCATCTACAAAATCAAATTCAAAACCTGCTTTTACTATTTTATCTTCACTTGCTTTTATACTTCTCAAAACCGATTCTGCTTGCTGCCCTAAAAGCAAATACATAGCAGGTTCGGGGACGTTTGGCAAAAACAATGGTTTATCTAAAGAATTTGCAATAATACGTGTCAGTTCTGCATTAGTTACAGGATTTGGAGCAACAGCATTGAAAGTTCCTTGCATTTTCTCATCTTCAATAGCTTTTATAAAAATTCTACAAAGGTCGTCGATATGAATCCACGAAACGACTTGATTTCCATCTCCCAAAGCAGCACCAGCCCACGCTTTTACAGGTTTTGCCATCTCTACAAGTGCGCCACCTTTATCGCTCAAAACAATTCCGATACGAATAATAGAAGAACGAAGGTTTGAAGGAATTTTTGCGTGTTCTTTTTCCCATTCTACACAAACTTGCGCCAAAAAATCACTTCCTGCTGCATCTTCTTCGTGTTTTAAAGTTGTTTTATCACTCTCTTCAATTCCATAATAACCAATCGCAGACGCACCAATATAGGTTTTGACGTGATGGTCTAAAACAGTCAGTTTTTCTACCAAAAGAGCCGTTGAAAGGGTTCGGCTTTCCATTATTTTTTCTTTTTGAGAATCAATCCACGCCTTTTCCATAATACCAGTTCCTGCCAAATGAATGACACAATCAGCTTTTTGGATAGCTTCTTCTTCCATTTCTCCTGCTTCTACGTCCCATTCATAGACCGTAACCCCTGGAATATGACCTCCAGAACGGCTAAGATGCATGACTTCATAATTTCCACTTGCTAATAAAAGTTCGGTAAGGCGACTTCCGACAAGTCCAGAACCTCCTGTAATCAATATTTTTTTCATAAAATAAATAGAATCAAAAAATGTAGTTGTAAAAATGATTTAATAAAATACTTAACTCTAATTTTTGAAAAACGTTTTGAGTTTTTCTAAACAAGTTATCCTTTTAATTTGTAAATTTACAAGTAGTTATTTTCTACTAAAAATTATCAAAGGAATAAAAATTAGATAAACTACTACCTTCATACTGATAATTTAATCAAATTAGGTCGTAATTTTTAATCCGTAATCCGTAATTGTCTTAAAATTATGTCCACAAAAGAAAAATATCTAAATCCATTTACTGATTTTGGTTTCAAAAAACTGTTTGGTTCAGAAGTGAATGCTGATATTTTGATTAACTTTTTGAATGCAATTTTACCAAAAGAAGTACAAATAACTCACCTTACATATCTCAAAACCGAACACATAGGACATTCAGAAATTGATAGAAAGGTGGTTTATGATGTTTATTGTGAAAATGAAAAGGGCGAAAAGTTTATAGTAGAATTACAGAAGGCAAGACAAAAATATTTTAAGGAAAGGACTATTTTTTACTCTACTTTTCCAATTCAAGAACAAGCTATAAGAGGAGATTGGAATTTTGATTTGAAGGCTGTCTATACGGTTTCTATTTTAGACTTTTTGATTGGTAATAATTCTTACGCTACTAAAAAACAGGAAATAAAGGAGAATAAATCGGTTAAGAAAACAGCTAAATTAATGGATATCGAAACGAATGAAATTTTTTATGATAAACTAACATATGTTCAAATTCATATTCCTCTTTTTGTAAAAGAAGAAGGCGAGTTAGAAACGATAGAAGATAAATGGTTTTACATCATTCGCAACTTACAACGCTTTCAAAACCGACCTGCTGCTTTAGAAGAGCATATTTTTGATAAAGTTTTCGAAACTGCTGAAATTGCAATGTTTGATAAACAAGAAAGAATGGCATATGAAGATAGTTTGAAAAATTATAGAGATATAAAAAATGTGATTGACACAGCAAAAGAGGAAGCCGAAAAAAAAGGCAAAAAGGAAGGCAAAAAGGAAGGAAAGCAAGAAAAAGCAATAGAAATTACTAAAAACCTCCTTCGAAGTGGGTTGTCTGAAAAAATGATAGCAGAAAATACAGGACTTTCTATTGAAGAAGTACAAAGAATAGCCAAATCATTAAATACATAAGAAGAATGGAATCAATATAAGGCTATCTAAATAAACTTTGAGCAAAATACTTTAAAAAAATCCTTGCTTTTAAAGATTATAGTCTGTACTTTTGCACCCAAATTAAGGGTAAGCCTTGAAAAATCAATGTCTTTAAAAAGTACCTAAAAAGCTTCTAGAAAAGTGTCTGAAAATAACCTATCAGAATCTACTAAGAAAAAAATTACTCGTTCGTACCATCTTCAGTTTGGAGGTTTTGCGCTTGTAATGCTTCTTTGTATGCTTGTTTTTCAGTTCTTTGTAACTCAATATTATATCTCTCAAACGTGGGGCGTTTATATTGGAATTACACTTTTGTACTGGGTTACAGGAATGATAACCTTACGTTTTTTGGGAAGTGCTAATTTTGGTTATGCTATGATGGTTTCCAAAATGGTAAGAATGCTTTTTTGTGCTTCTGCTCTACTTGCCTATGTGATGATAAGTAGCGAAGGAGTGGTAAGTATGGCTTTTGTGATGCTTTTTTTATATTTTGGTTATTTATTGTTTGAAATTCGTGCATTGTTACCTAACTTGCAGCGCAATTCAGAACAAGACTCAGAATAAGCCATAAATGTTATTAACGTTTTTATACGTTTCTAGTTCAATTTAGGTTTAGATAAAAAGAAATTAATTTTCAGCGTAAATTATAAATTACACTAATACGGAATCAAGTGAAGAATAACATTTTACCTTTCATCAATCTCAACAACTGCTTAAAAATTACCTTTTTGAGTGTTTTGTTTTCAATTTTTACTTTTTCTGCGTTTGCACAAGAAGGGAATGAAGAACAAACCAATACAGAGATTCAAAATGTAATTGAGGATGATAAGTTCAATATTACAGAAATGATTAATCATCACATTCTTGATGCTCACGAATGGCATTTTTATACGAACATAGGAGAAGATGGTAAAGAACACCACGTTTCGCTTCCTCTTCCCATCATTGTTTATACAAATGGACAACTTGATGTATTCTCTTCTGGAGAGTTTCATCATGCTCCAATGAAAAATATAATTACAACAGAGGATTCTAGTGATGATAACTTACGTCCAGTAGTAACAAAAGGAGATTATAACTATATACTAGACCACGAACACGTAAAAGTAGTAGATAATAATGGTAAAATCTTAGAAGATATTCACCCTCTTGATTTATCAATTACAAAAAATGTAGCTTCAATGATGATAGCAGCAATTTTACTTCTTATTGTTGGTTTCAGTATTGCAGGTGCATATAAAAAACGTGAAGGACAAGCACCAAAAGGAATGCAATCATTCTTTGAGCCTATCATTGTTTATCTTCGTGATGATTTGGCTATTCCAAACATTGGAGAGCATAAATACAAAAAATATTTTCCGTATCTATTGACATTGTTTTTCTTTATTTGGTTCAATAACCTTTTAGGATTACTTCCAACAGGTGCAAATACTTCTGGGAATATTGCTTTTACCCTTACTTTGGCTGCTCTTACGCTTCTTATCACAAACTTTTCAGGAAATAAGCATTATTGGAAACACATCTTTGCAATGCCAGGTGTGCCAATTCCACTTCTTTTAATAATGATTCCAGTAGAGATTATTGGGATTTTTACTAAGCCAATCGCTCTTATGATTCGTCTTTTTGCTAATATCACAGCAGGACACACAATTATTTTAGCACTTATCGGTATTATATTCATCTTCAAAAATTATATTTTGGGTGTTCCTATTGTTCCTTTTGTTTTTGCTATGATGTGTTTAGAGTTATTTGTTGCGCTCTTACAAGCGTATATCTTTACGCTTCTTACGGCTCTTTTTATTGGTCAAGCTATTGCAGATGACCATCATTAGTCAGTTATCAGTTAAATACAATTACTGTAAATTATAAAGCTGACTATTTCAAAAGAAGAAAGATAGTAGATTTGAACTGTAATTAATTATTGTATTACTTCTAAAATCTAATTTCTAACTTCTACCTTTATTTTCGGATAAATTTCAGAATACAAGACAATTATTTTAAAACGGTAGGTTTTATTTAAGCATTTGTATTCATTTTATATAGTTAATTTTCTTTTTATACTCTCTTAAATTTAGATTTTATGTTCGCATTTATCGCTATGTTATTACAAGCCGTTGCTGATTATTCTGCTTATGCTGCTATCGGTGGTGGTCTTGGTGCTGGTTTAGCTGTTTTGGGTGCTGGTCTTGGTATTGGTCAAGTTGGTGGTCGTGCTATGGAAGCAATGGCTCGTCAGCCTGAGAAATTAGGTCAAATCCAAACTGCAATGATTATTGCAGCAGCACTTATTGAAGGTGCAGCTCTTTTTGCTATCGTAGTTTCATTCCTTATCGGTGGCTGGAAGTAAGAAATATAAAAATGAAGTAGTAACAAATTAGTTGTTGCTACTTCGTTTTAATAATCTAATATTATAAAAAGAAATTTATCAGTATTTCAATTTAACTGTCTGACATTTTAAAGTATCAGATAAAAAAGATATTCTGTTATTTGTATTTTACAAATAACAATAAAACAAAGAATTTAATTTATACCTTATATATTTAATCATTATGCTTCTCCAACTCAATCCACTTATTACGCCTAATGTTGGTCTTATTTTTTGGACAGGACTAATCTTTATCTTGCTTGTTCTTATTTTGGGCAAGTTTGTTTGGCCTACTATTACAAAAGCTCTTTCAGACCGTGAGCGTTCTATTGAAGAGGCTCTCAAAGCTGCTGAAGCTGCTCGTATGGCAAAGGCAGACTTGGAAAATGAAATTGAAAAAATTCGTCAAGAAGGACGTGTTGAGCGTGAGCAAATGATGAAAGAAACTCGTCAAGTTGCTTCTAAAATGGAAGAAGATGCTCGTGAAAAAGCAACTGCTGAATATAACCGTATTTTGGAAGATGCAAAACGTGAGATTGATTCACAAAAGCAAAATGCTATGGCTGATGTTAAAAATCAAGTTGCCAAACTTTCTTTAGAGATTGCTGAAAAATTAGTGAAAGAACAATTAGCTAATGACTCTGCTCAAAAACAACTTGTAGAAACTTATTTGAATGATATTAAAGTAAATTAATCTTTTACAATTCATTTTAATTTTCTATAAAGAATAAACTAAAAAAAAATATGTCAGATATTCGTGTTGCTTCTCGTTATGCCAAGTCAGTTTTTGATTTAGCCAATGAACACTCTATTTTAGAAGAGGTGCATAATGATATGGTAAGTATCAAAGAAACTGTTGAAGAAAGCAGAGAGTTAGAACTTGCACTCAAAAGTCCGATTATCAACTCTTCAAAAAAGTTATCTATTCTCAATTCTCTTTTTGGAAGTAGCAATGACTTGACTAAGAAATTTTTTACACTAGTTGTTAAGAAAGGACGTGAAGCAGACTTATTTGAAACTGCAAAACAATTTCACTTACTTTATAATTCTAAAAAAGAAATTGGAATGGCAGAAGTAATTACTCCTTTTGAGCTTACAGAAGATTTACGTAATTCTTTTAAAGAGAAAGTACGCAAACTCTCAAGTAAAGAAAGTGTAGAATTAAAAGAAAAAGTAGATAAAAGCCTTATTGGAGGCTTTATCTTAAACTTTGAAGGAAAGCAAATTGATGATTCTGTCAAAACTCGTCTTCAAAAGTTAGAACAATCGTTAGTAAAATAACAAAATATAAAATTCATCAATGATGATATAACTTCATTGATATTTACCTTGATAATGGTCTTGACCTTGTCAATGGTTTGTTAGAAAATATTTTGTACCTTTGCAATCTATTCTGAAAAGAACAAAAAAATAAAAATTCAATCGTAACTGTTAAACTCACAAATAAATGGTCAGACCTGATGAAGTTTCAGCAATTCTAAGAGAACAACTCTCTAATGCAAAAACAGACGCTCAACTCGAAGAAGTAGGAACTGTACTTCAAGTAGGTGATGGTGTTGCTCGTATCTACGGACTCTCAAATGCTCGTGCTGGAGAGCTTATCGAATTCAATAATGGCTTGACTGGAATGGTCTTGAACCTTGAAGAAGATAATGTAGGAGCTGTACTCTTTGGAGATTATACTAATGTAGGCGAAGGCGATTCTGTCAAAACTACTGGACGTATTGCATCACTAAAAGTAGGTAATGGAATGGTAGGACGTGTAGTTGATACACTAGGAAACCCTATTGATGGTAAAGGTCCTATTGAAGGAGATCTTTATGAAATGCCACTTGAGCGCAAAGCACCAGGTGTAATTTATCGTGAGCCAGTAACAGAGCCTCTTCAAACAGGTATCAAAGCGATTGATGCGATGATTCCAATTGGTCGTGGTCAGCGTGAGCTTATCATTGGTGACCGTCAGACAGGTAAAACTGCTGTAGCGATTGATGCAATTATCAATCAAAAAGAATTTTATGACAAAGGAGAGCCAGTTTTCTGTATCTATGTAGCAATCGGTCAAAAAGCATCTACGGTTGCTGGTATTGTTGCTTCTTTAGAGCGTTATGGAGCTATGGCTTATACAGTTATTGTTTCAGCTTCGGCTGCTGACCCTGCTCCAATGCAATTTTTTGCGCCATTTGCTGGTGCTGCAATCGGAGAATTTTTCCGTGATACTGGTCGTCCTGCTTTGGTAGTTTATGATGACTTATCAAAACAAGCTGTTGCTTACCGTGAAGTTTCTCTTTTACTTCGTCGTCCTCCAGGGCGTGAAGCATATCCAGGGGATGTATTTTATCTTCATTCTCGTCTTTTAGAACGTGCTGCAAAAGTTATCAATGATGATAAAATTGCTCAAGGAATGAATGATATTCCAGCCTCTTTGAAAGAAGCAGGTATCGTAAAAGGTGGAGGTTCACTTACAGCACTTCCAATCATTGAAACACAAGCAGGTGACGTTTCGGCATATATCCCGACTAACGTAATTTCGATTACAGATGGTCAGATATTCTTAGAAACTAACTTATTTAACTCTGGTATTCGTCCAGCAATTAACGTAGGTATTTCGGTATCTCGTGTAGGTGGTTCGGCACAGATTAAATCAATGAAGAAAGTTTCTGGTACATTGAAACTAGACCAAGCGCAATTTAGAGAGCTAGAAGCATTTGCAAAATTTGGTTCTGACCTTGATGCAGCTACTAAACTTGTTATTGAGCGTGGACGTAGAAATACGGAAATGTTGAAACAAAAACAATTCTCTCCAGTAGAAGTAGAGAAACAAGTTGCTATCATTTATGCTACTACAAATGGTATTACTGATAATGTTCCTACTGAAAAAATGAAAGATTATGAGCAAAATTATCTTAGCATTTTGGAACAGAATCATAGAAAAACGTTAGATGAGCTTCGTGCAGGAAAATATACACCAGAACAAACTGATGTTCTTGCAAAAGTAGCGAAAGAAGTAGCTAAGACATATAACGTAGCAACTGCAAAAGCATAATTTAATTCTGTATAACAGACTTTCTAGTCTGTTTGGAAATAGTAAAATGTTATTAATTGCTGTGTTCTGTATAAATTATATTCAGAACACAGCTTTCAAATAAAAAAATGGTTTTTGTACAGACTAGGAAGTCTGTATTACTTTAAGAATAGCCTTCAAAACATATTATGGCAAATTTAAAAGAAGTTCGTGGAAGGATTGTATCTGTAAAATCCACACAACAGATTACAAAAGCAATGAAAATGGTAGCTGCTGCAAAGTTGCGCCGAGCTCAAAATCGTATGATGCAGATGCGTCCTTACGCTCAAAAATTGAGTCAAATTTTGCAAAATGTAACAGCTTCTCTTGTTGGAGATGATTTTGAAAGCGAGTACAGCCAAGTTCGTGCAGAAGAAAAAATATTGGTTGTAACTATTACATCTGATAAAGGACTTTGTGGAGCATTTAACACTTATGTTCTTCGTGCGATGCAAGGTTTGATTAATAAAAACTATAGCCGTCAGAATTCTTTAGGAAACGTAACAGTTATGCCTATCGGAAAACGTGCTTTAGATTATGTTCGTCGTCGTAATATGAAGTCTGTAACTGATTATTCAGATATTTTTTCTCAAAAAGAACTTACTTTCGACTATGTTCGTTTGGCAGCAGAATATGCAATGGACGAATTTGTGAAAGGAAATTATGATAAAGTAGAGATTGTTTATAACGAATTTAAAAATGTTGCTACACAGATTGTACGTGTAGAACAATTTTTACCGATTGCTCCTCCTACTGAAAAAGTAGAAGAGAAAACATCAGCAAAACCATCATTGATTAAAAAAGAAGAATTTTCTGCAAATGTAGATTATGTATTTGAGCCAGATAAGAAAGAAATTTTGGCTGACCTTATTCCTCAATCTCTCAAAACGCAGTTTTATAGCAAAATCCTAGAATCAAACGCAGCCGAACAAGGCGCACGTATGACAGCGATGGATAAAGCAACAGAAAATGCTGGAGAGCTATTGAAAGAATTGAAATTGAGCTATAACCGTGCAAGACAAGCCAACATTACAAAAGAGATTTTGGAAATTGTTGGTGGTGCAGAAGCATTAGAGCAAGGGTAATAATTTTAATGATTAATTGTGAACGATTAATTATTAGTTAAATACAGAAAAACCGTTTGAAATTTATGATATTTCAGACGGTTTTTTTATTTTATAAAATAAAACTTTACCTTTTAGATATGAATAAGATAGAGAATATTCGTGATATGATAATAGAATTCTTTTTGCTACTTTCTTTAGGAGGCACTTTTAATGACTGTTTATCTGATACTCTTAATGAGATAAGTATTTTTGACTATTTTGGTTTAACCTTATTAGGTTTGGGTTTTCTCTTTATGGTAGGAGTGATTATTTATCAAGCTATCACAAAGAGAAATAGAGGAAAATTATACTATGTTTTCATTACATTTTTGATAACAGGTTTTTGTCTATATACTGTCATTAATTATTCAAAGATTAAAAAGGTGGATAGCTCACTTGTTGTTATGAAATTTTCTCATATCAGTGACTTAGCAAGTTCTCACTTAGAGTTACGACAAGACAGTACATATTTGTTTATACAAAATAATTTTATGGGTACAGAATTTTCTAGAGGAAAATACTCAAAAAATGACAGTATCATAAAGCTAAATTACGTTGTGGCAGGAAGTATAATCAAATCTGAAACTTTATTAATTAGAAAAGGATTGGCAAAGGAAACTATACTTTATCAAGTTGAGAAGAACGATAATCAGTATAAAGTCATTGAAAAAACTCTCCCATTTATGCTTACAACATTAGAATAGAATTTACTCTTATGAATATCTCTACATTATCATTATTTCTAGTTTTTATTGGTGGTGGACTGGGTTCAATTGGTCGCTTTCTGTTTTCTAAATGGATTACTACTCCTTCTACTGACTTTCCAACGGCTACTTTTGTTACTAATTTTTTAGCTTGTATTATTTTAGGAGCTTTAGCAAATTACTTAGGTGAAGCTAGACAGGAAAGTGAAAAAATCTTTGCAGCTTTATTTATGACAGGTTTTTGTGGTGGGTTCAGTACGTTCTCTACATTAAACTTAGAAACCTTCAAACTCATTCAAGCTCAAAACTATCAAATAGCATTTGTATATACTTTTTCTAACATAATTCTAGGTTTTATTGGAATTACTATTGGATTTTGGCTGATAAATTTTTTAAAATAGAATTTATGTTTTTTTAATAAGTAAAAAAGTATAAAAATGACAACCTTGTATAAAAAGGTGTTTAAAGAATAAAATTTTGTTTAATGGTTTCTTACAGAATTTTATTTTGTTTTAGGGGTAGGGTTGCATACTATTTTGTTCTTATGATTTATTACGATTTATGTTTTTAGCTGAGATAGGTTTTAACATAAAATGATTTAATATAAAAATTATATAAATGCTTTTTTATTTTAAACAAAATAATATTTTGTAAAAAATGATTTTTAGTGATTTATATTTGGGGTTGCATCTTTTTTAGTTAAAAGAAATATGTACTGAAGAGAAGTTGAAAGCTGTAACCTATGGTGGAAGAAGACGTTAGGATAACTATAAGCAACGAAAGAAACACAAATAAAAAAGCTTTTATTTTTAAATCTTTTAATATGCTTTTATTACTTTTTATTTTATAAAGTATTTAGTTTATACCACTACTCCAAATCACAACCAACTATGAAATTATCAAAATCAATCTTCGCTGTTATTTTTGCTCTTACTTTTTCATTCAACTCTTTTGCAACAAGCAGTTTGCTAGGAGAAAACGATAGAGCAACTATCATTAAAGTAATTCCTAATACTACAAAGTTTGTACTAACATTTGAAAATGTTAAGCAAGAAAACTTAGAAGTAAAGATTTATGATAAAAACTTAGGCTTGTTGTATTCAGAATCTCTTGGGAAAAAAGAAAGCATTGAGCGCACTTATGACCTCAAAGTAAATGGAACTTATACTGTAATTCTGAAAGGAAAAACGTATAATGAAAAAAGAGAAGTAACTGTAAAAAACAGTATAAAAAATGAATTTATAGCTGACTTTGCACCGAAAACTAGCGATAAGAAAGCTATTGCAAATATTAAAAATAACATAGGCACAGTTACGGTAACTCTTACTGATGAAGAGGGAAATATTTTGAAGGAAAAAATAGTTACGTCAGAAAACGTAAAATGTACAGTTAGCCTTGATAATTTAGAAAAAGGAATATATTTTTTACAGGTTATTGGACAAGATAAATCTTTTTATGAGACTTATGTTATCAACTAATCAAAGCCATAACTTATCGTTCATAAAAAAAAGCAACCTTTATATTTATACAGGTTGCTTTTTTTATGCAAAAACGTAAATAAATAAACTATTGAATATACTTCAAAAACTCACTACGAGTAGCTTCTTCATTAAATTTTCCACTATAAAAACTTGTAATTGTAGTGCTAGTTTGGTCTTTTATTCCTCGCATAGATACGCACATGTGAGCAGCATCCAACACAACAGCTATATCTTCTGTATCTAACATTTTCTTTAATTCTTCCCCAATCTGATTGGTCAGTCTCTCTTGTACTTGTGGACGACGAGCAAAATAATCTACAATTCTATGTAACTTTGAAAGCCCTACAACTCCATTATTTGAAATATAAGCAATGTGTGCTTTTCCATGAATTGGAACAAAGTGATGCTCACAATGTGAATGAAAACTAATATCTTTTTCTACTAAAAGTTGATTATAACCAAACTTATTATCAAACATTTTTGTAGCTGGTTTATTTTCAGGATTCAATCCCTTAAAAATTTCCTTTACATACATTTTGGCAACTCTTTTTGGTGTTCCTTGCAAACTGTCATCTGTTAGGTCAAGTCCCAAAATGTCCATTATTTCTTTAAAGTGTTCTGCTATTTTTTCTACTTTTGTATCATCATCAAGCTCAAAGGCATCTTTTCGTAAAGGTGTGGCGATTGAAGTAGCAATGTGGTTTTCACCAATGATTTGTAATTTTTCTTCGTGTTCTATTTTTGTCTTTTCACTTATATTTTTCACGTTATTTTTCTTGTTAGTAATAGAGGTTTGACTCACTTGTTTGTCGTGGTTATGAATGCCATTTATCTTAGGCAGGGCATTCGACGAAGTTCCGTTCAGTTTCATAAAGTTTGATTTTTAAGTCTAAGTTTGAATTAAGTTTTGGGCGTAAAATATTGTAAATCACAACTGCAATGTTTTCAGCACTTGGATTTAATTCTTTGAACTCTGGAATCTCTAAATTAAGATTTTTATGGTCAAAACGGTCTGCAATATTTTCTTTTATCAAATCACTTAGCCATTTCATATCTACAACATATCCTGTTTCTGGGTCAATTTCACCCGTTACTTGTACGATAAGGTTGTAATTATGACCGTGATAATATTGGTTATTACATTTACCAAATATTTCTTGATTTTTTTCATCTGACCAGCTTGGGTTATTTAAACGGTGAGCTGCATTGAAATGTTCTTTTCTAAAAACGGAAACACGCATAATTTTTATATACTATTTTTGAAATAAGAAGGATAACAATAATTAAAATGTTGTATTTTTTAATTTAATTAATTGGCTATCAAATCAGATAAGGACTTTGTGAGAAGTTTTGTTTTGAAAAAAAACTACTTTTATGAAATATTTTATTAGAAAAATTGGAACAAATAGTAAATCAAATATCTTTAATAGTAAAGTTGTTTAAGGAATTACTGTATTTACTAATGTTTTGATTTAGTGATAACAACAAATACAAAATTCTTAAACAAGAAATGATTTTTAGATTTTATTTTTATTTAAAAGGTGTGTGAATTATGGATTTTTTAGACGGTATATTCAAAAAACTATTTCCCAAACGAAATAAAACAATTCCTTTGATAAAAGAAAATCTAAAAAGGTCTGAAAAAGACAAGCTAGAATTTCAGATTTGGACTTCAAGTGGTGATGCAAGGTATTGGTTTGCAAGAATTCACGAATCTTATCACGCAAAAAAACAAGGATTGTCTTCTCAAGATATTGATGTTCATTTGTTTGCTTCTGCAGCTTCGAATGGAATCGCAATTACTTATACGAATGCGATGAGTAGTAAGCAGTTTCGTTTTTTATTTGATAAATTGAAAGAATCTATTCTACAGCTTCCTTACCCTTACAAACTTTATACATCTGATAGAGCGCATTATGAGCGAGTAAATTATGTCGAAACGATAGAAAAGCATTATTTAAAACCTGTTTATGGAACAAATAACGAAGTAGAAACAGAACTAAAAACAGATGGACAGCTTCCTCAATTTTATGGAAATATTTTGATAGAACATATCCAAATTGATGGAGAACCTAGTTTTATTCGTCTTTTAGCAAATATTTATTCAGACAGACTTTTTCTTGATGCTTTACCTTTCGAAGAACTCATAGAGAAGATTTTGAAATAAGGATTTATAGTAAAAAATCGTATTTTTGTAAAACCAAAATTTCACAATAATTCTATTTATGGAGTAGAAATCAAATAAATTGATTGATAGTTAGGTGTTTAAATTAGCTACGCTGAATATTTATTTCGTAATCCGTAATTTTTAATCCATAATTGTTCCTATGTATTCACTTTTGCGCCCTCTTTTTTTCAAACTTGATGCTGAAAAAGCACATTACACAGCGATTACAGGATTACAAACGCTTCTAAAGATAGGAGGTAAATCTATTGTAACCAATCCCATAAATTCAGATAAACGATTAGAAAGAGAAGTTTTTGGATTAAAATTCAAAAACCCTGTCGGTTTGGCAGCAGGTTTTGATAAAAATGCGAAATGGATTGAAGAACTAGACCAGCTCGGTTTTGGGTTTATAGAAATAGGAACGCTGACACCAAAGCCACAAGATGGAAACGAAAAACCTCGTTTGTTTCGCTTAAAAGAAGACAATGCACTTATTAATAGAATGGGATTCAATAACGAAGGCGTAGAAATTGCTATTGATAGACTAAAGGAGGTTAGAAAAAATAAAGCAAATAAGGCTAATATTATTATTGGTGGAAATATTGGAAAAAATAAAATTACACCAAATGAAGAAGCTACAAACGATTATTTGATTTGTTTTGATGTGCTCTTTGATTACGTAGATTATTTTGTTGTTAATGTAAGTTCGCCAAATACGCCAAATTTGAGAGAGTTACAAGAAAAAAAACCACTTACAGAACTCTTACAAACCCTTCAAAATCGTAATCAAGAAAAACAAGAACCAAAACCGTTACTTCTCAAAATTGCACCAGACCTTACTAATTCTCAACTTGATGATATTATAGAAATAGCTAAAGAAACAAAGCTAGCAGGAATAATAGCCACAAATACAACCATCAGCCGAGAAAACTTAAAAACAGAATCTCAAAAAGTAGAGAGTTTGGGAAATGGAGGACTAAGTGGAAAACCATTAAAAAACAGGAGTACAGAAGTAATTGCTTATCTTCATCAAAAGTCAAATGCAGCTTTTCCAATTATTGGAGTGGGAGGAATCCATAGCCCAAAAGACGCACTAGAAAAATTAGAAGCAGGTGCATCTTTGATACAACTCTACACAGGATTTGTTTATGAAGGTTGGGAGCTTATAAGTAAAATAAATAAAGAAATTTTATTAACTAAATAAATCCTCAACGACGGCAACGCCTCATTGATGGTTGAAAATTATGGATACACAAGAACAAGAATACGATTTTTTGCCTTATGTTTTTACTGAAAATCTATATTATATCGATGCAGTAAAACCAGAATGGGAAATTGAAACAAATTCACAAGAAAGTGAAACAAGCCAAACCAATCAAGCTTCACAATATCAAGAACCTACAACAAGAACATTAAAAGAAGAGATAAAACAGATTAAATCAAATAATTCTGAAAAGCAAAGTGAAAAGGGGTTAGATACAGGTTTTTCTTTTTTTGGTAAAAATCGTAAAAACTTCTTGATTTTGATAAAAGAAACGGAGCAAGAAAACCTAAAAGAAGTTGATAGCAAACTTCTGACAGGAATTTTGGCAGCAGGACAACTTTCTTTAAATGATGTTGCTATCGTAAATATGTCAAAGACAAAGGCAACCTTTTTGGATATATACAAAAAACTAAAACCTAATTCGGTGGTCAGTTTTGGAGTTGATACAAAAAACTTGGGTGTTCCACATGAATTTGAACTCTACAAGCCAACCAAAATAAAAGCCATTACGTGGGTTATTTCACATAATTTCGTAGCTCTTCATTCTGATAAAACCAAAAAATTAGGGCTTTGGACAGCCTTGAAGGAACTAGAATGTTATGTTTCTTAGTTTTTACAACCCCAACCGTTCAGCTTCTTTTGGATTCTGTTTTTTGAGTAATGCAAAATCACTATATTGTGTAATAATATTGAATTTTAGAAGAAGGTTAGCTGTGTCTTCACTTGTTTCATAAAGTTCTTCGTGTTTTTTTATGTAAATAGCATTATGCCTTTCTTGGTCTAATTTGAAATATTCTTGCATAATATCATTATCTACTTTTTCACGCTCTTCTTTAGATAAAGCTTCTTTTTGTTTTCCCATTTCTACAAATTGAGAAACATATTCATCAAACCATTTTTGTAATTGTGCATGTATTTCAATTGTGCTACTTTCAGTTTTGTACAAAAGCTCATAAATTTTATTATTGAGCTGATTGGCAAGATTCATAATTCGTTTGCCTAAAGGAGTTTTATTTTCCATACTTTTTTTTTTGAGGTTGAGTATCTTTTTTATAAAAAAGTGATTTCTTTTTACCAAATAAATTGAATTTATTAAATTTATTTTCACAAATTACACTTTTAAACTTCAGTTTGACTGTATTTTTATGAAAAAACATATGAAATCTAGCATTTTTCAAAAAATTCTACAATTACTTTTTGTGTTTTATATTATTCTGTATTCTTCCTGTACTTCTCAAAAAGATGCACAAGAAACAAATGAAGACTATTCAACAGTAAAAGTATATGAAGAAAAAACTGAAAATCCACAAAAAAGAAATAAAAATAAACTGGAAGGTTTGCTTATTAAAAAAGCAGATAGTTTTTACTTTGTAAAAGACTTTAAACAAGCTCAAACGCTTTATGATATGGCTTTGAATAATGTTACTGATGCAGAAACGAAGAAATATTTACTGCAAAAAATTGCTGACATAAGAGAAAATATTGAAGAGAATACAACTAACGATTCGATAAAAAATAGAAATTAATAGTTATTTTTTGATACGAATAATAGCCAAATCATCTGTAACTACGTGATTGATTTTCTTTAAGTTTCTAATTTTTCTATCCAAAAAATTATCAAACTTTGATTCTTGATTGTCTATTAAAAGATAATCAATTATTTCAGATTCACTTTTTTGATGATTTTTATTTTCTAAATTTTTGAATGTAAATATTCCATCCGTACAAATTGATAAGTCTGAAAAATTAAAAAGAGAGAGTTTTTGTTGTTGATTCTTATAAAACTCTTCAAAATTTTCTGTCAGATGGTAGCCTAAGTAATCTGGTGTGTTATTCTGCTCATATTCTGTAAGCTTTCCATCTACACAAATGAGTCCGTCGCCTATTGTTATAATTTCAGCTTTATAATTTTTTGTATCAATAATTCCCAAGATAAGCGTAGAAAGTAGTTCGTTTGTTTCTAAACCTAATTTGTTCTTTATTTCCTTTGTATCCTCTATAAGTTCTTGAAGTATAGTTTTAAGTTTTGATTGCAAATCTGATTCTTGATTTTCCTTTGAGACAAACTCTTCATAAAACTTATTTTTAGCTATTTTTCTAAGGGTTTTACCATATAAAATAGAAGCAAAAACAGACTCTGTTCCCATCGTACAACCATCTAAAACGGCAATCAAGATTTGATTAGAAGCGAGTTGTTCTTTTATCAAAAAATCTTCGCAGTAATTGGTGTGAAACTCTCCGATTTGTAGTGTGGTGTATATTTTCATTTCTAGTATTTCCTAACAACCCATTGGCAAGTTTATCAATATAAAATAATTCGTTTTACTTCCATTTTTATCTGTTACAACAATTTTAAAATTAAATTGATTAATCATAACAGAACAAGGATAATCATTTGCATCTTTACAATTTTTAGCTCGTTCTGTAAATTTATTTTTTTCGCTTCCATATTCAATCCTAACAGCTTCTAAAATTTGCTTTGTAGTTACTTTTGGAAATAATTCAGATTCCTTTCTAGAATATTCTTTAGAAACAAACGAGTTTTTATTTATAATTAATTTCTGCCATTCTGAGTTAAAATGCTTCCAATTCAATAAATCAAGATGTGCTCCTTCATCAGAAACACCCATACTAGTTTGGTAACTTTCAAATACCTCTACATTTGCAATAGAAGAATGTTTTTGAATAATCTCAAAAGTCTTATTTTTAAAATTTTCTCCAAGCCCTAAATTAATTTTAATAGAATCTGTGTAAATCTTTTCAAAATCTTCTCCTTTATTATCAATATCAGAAGAAATAAATTTGATATCTAGCTTCTCAAACTTTACAATGAAAACAGAATCATTTTCAAGTATTTTGTTTACCTCTTTTTTCTGAGGTTCATTATATTTCTGTTCTCTATCACTTAGATTTTTTTTAGGTTCTTTGTCTTCATTCTCCATTTTTACAGCAAATAGAAAGTCATTTTCTTGACTTTCAGATTTTACAGAGTTCGTTGTTTTATTTTTTGGATTACAAGCCATAAAAGCAAGAGATAAAAGGACAAATAATACAAACTTCATTTTGGGTTTTTATTTTAATTGGTTTCAATAATCTCTTTCAACCTCTTTTCAATTTCTCTCCAATCGGCATTCAAATTTAGTGTTTTTATCTGAATTTGATGCTTTTTGAATTGATAATCTAAATTATATTCTTTTTCTATGGTCGGATAAAGTAAAATTCCTTTTGCTGTTGTAGTCTTCTCGCTGTTGTCTTCTTGATTCAATAAATAACTGAATAATTGATATAAATTAGCTGAAAATATTTTCTCTTTTTTATAATTTATAGCCATTGTATTTTGATAATATTTGGCATCAATAATTATTTTTTCGGTTTCATTTTCTAATGAAATATCCGTTTTCATTTGTGGTAAAAAAGTAGTATCAGATAAGTTGTTTTCAATCTTTTCAAAATTCCATTTTATAATTTCTGCTTTTACCGTTGTAAATTTTGTCTGTTCTATTTTATAGAAATTACGAATAAAAGCCTCAAAAAGTTGATTCATTTTTCGTTCATCTCTTGTAAAATCGGAAAAAGTATAGTTTCCTAGTTCGTTTTTATTTTCAGAGGGCAACGTATTTTCATAAATAATCTGACAAACATTCATTACAAACCCATAAAACCGATTATTTCTATGAATTTTGATTTGAGAGAAGAGAGAACTTTTGAGTTCAATCTTTTCTATCGTTTTAGGAAGTTTTCTTTGCAAAAAAATAAGTTCTGTTTTCAGTTTTCTATCTAAATTCTTTGTTTTGATAAGCCTTTGAACAGTAGAAAGCAGAATTTGATTTTGAAGAATATTAAACGAAAAATCATCAAAACCACAAAGCGTTTTTTGCTTTACTAAAAGGTTTTGTTTTAGTGTCTGACTTACTTGTAATTTTCCTTTTACAGCATTTATTTCCTGCACATTTTCGATGTAATCTCTATCAATTCCACGTTTTAAAAGCACTTTTGTAGCGTTAATTAATACTTTTGCAAACAAATCTAAAAGCTCTGTTTTCTCTTCAACATCAACTTTTATTTGTTTGCTTTCATCTAGCTTGTTCCACGCATAACACAGCAAATAGTAAATATTTTTTATTGGGATTAGCATAAAAAAATTACGAATTACGAATTAAAAATTACGAATTGATAAGACAGCAGAATTAATTGTGCAATACCTTCATCATCTCCTCCACTTTCTCCAAATTATCAAACCAGATTTCTTCTAAAAGTGGTTGTATTTCAAACTGAATAACTTGGTTAAACCATTTATTTTCTTTTTGTGTTTCCTTTTCATAATCACAAAAATAACTGTGTCCAATCTGAAAACCTTCTCCCAAATTCATATCTGATGCTATTTCATTATTTATTCTCTGAATAGCATTTGAAATATGATTGATAAGTTCTTTAGAAATTCCTTTTTGAGCTAAAAATTCTTTAAACTTCTCTCCAAAATCTGGCTTTAGACTAATAAAAGCAAAACGCCTACGAAGCGCATAATCTACCATAGCAAGTGAACGGTCAGCCGTATTCATCGTTCCGATAAGATACAGATTTTTAGGAACATAAAACGTTTCATTCTCGTCTTCTGAATAGGTCAGTTTTAGAGCAAACTTTTCTTCTCGCTTATCGGCTTCAATAAGCATCATTAGTTCGCCAAAAATTTTGCTCAAATTTCCTCTGTTTATCTCATCAATGATAAAGAAGAAACTGCGTTCTGGGTGGGCTTGAGCTTTCTTACAAAAATCATAAAAAACACCATTCTGTACTTCAAAACCTCCTGTTTTATTGGGACGCAATCCTTGTATGAAATCTTCATAACTATACGACTGATGAAACTGTACCATTTCTATATTGAGATTATTGGTCTGTCCCATAATTTGATAAGCAAGTTTACGAGCAATAAACGTTTTCCCTACACCTGCTGCACCTTGTAAGATGATATTTTTCTTTCTTTTCAAAATTTCTACCGTTTCAAAAAACTGCTCTTCACTAATAAATGGCTTTTCTTCATCTGTTTTGAAGTCATACTTTTTGATGACTTGCTTCTTTGCAATTTGCCTTTCCTCATCTTCTTTTTCTTCTATAATTGCCCTAATAATCTGATAATCCTTCTTACTTACTTCAAACAAACTCCCTTGATTATTACGCAAAACAGCACAATCTTTCAAATCTTCATTATTTTTTAGCTCCTTCCAACTTATCGGAACTTCTAGTTTTTCGATGAGCTTAAATTCAATTATTTTATCGTCTCCTATTTCGTGCAGAGGTTTTGTAATTTGATAAATTGCTTTTATTTGCTTGGTTGGCGTACTTTCATAGCCCAAAACGATGTCTTTCTTTCTTACATTTTCAAAGTTTTTGTAGGTATTTCGCTTGTGTCCTTTGTCTGTGAGAGCTGTGTAGGTTTGTGTTTCTCCTACTTTACTTTCACTAATACTCCAAATTTTAGGATTTGCATTGAGCCACCAATAATTTTCGTTTTCTATTTCCTGTTTTTGCTCTTCGTATTCGTTTTGTTCGTCTAAAGTTTGAACTATATCTATATCTACTGGTAAATTATATTTTTCAAAAGTTTCGGCAAGTTCTGGGTTTTTTAATAAATACTGTTCTAGTACAAGGTTATACTTTCTAGCACTTACAAACCTGTCATTAGAAAATAAATACTCCTTCTTACCATTAGCAGAAAATTTAGAATGCTCAAAGGGTTTATCTGTAATCCATTCTATTTTTCTGGCTTTATACATAGGATGATTTTTGTAAGCTCCTATATCATAACTATCTAATACTTCACTTGTAATAATTCCTATTCCCAAACAAAAATTGAAGCCTTTTGCAGCAAAGATAACATCTCCTATTTTACACTTTGCAAATAGCGCAAACCTATGATTGTAATCTAACCCAGCTCCGTAAGAAGAAGGTAAATGACTAGCTTTTTTCACTGCATATTTCATTTCTATAAAACTATTTTCAAGATAATACTCCCAATTATTATCTAAAGAATCAATATCTACTTTGTAATAATTACGATTATTTTTTTTCTGTGATTGCATAAATATAGCTTATAGCGCATTCTAAAGAACACAAAATTTTTATCTAAATTTGAAATTATAAACTTACAAAAAATAGCCAAACGAAACCCAAAAAATGATACTTTACGCAGATAGTGGCTCTACCAAAACTGATTGGGCATTAAAAACTGAAGAAGGAAAAATTATACGCTGGAAATCTGGAGGTTGGAATCCCTATTTCTTGACGACTGAACAGATGATAGCCGAAGGAAAAGAATTTGTCAATCAATCTTACCAGCAAAATGAAATTACTGAATATTTAGAGGAATATTTATACAAAGTAAATGAAATTCAGTTTTATGGTGCAGGTTCTTCTACGGAAGCCAACCGAAAAATTGTTTATTCTGCCTTAAAAACACTTTTTCCACAGGCTAAAAGAATAGAAGTTGCTCACGACCTCTTGGGTGCTGCTCGTTCGGTGTATGACGATTCAGAAAATAGAAAAGGAATTATTTTGATTTTGGGAACAGGCTCAAATGCGTGTTTGTATGATGGAAGCGAAATAAAACAAGAACTGATAAACTTAGGTTTTTGGCTCGGTGATGAAGGAAGTGGAGGCTTTTTAGGAAAAAAATTAGTAACTGATTTTTTGTATAAACGTCTGCCAAAAGACATTCATAATTTGTTTTTCGAAGAGTATAAATTAGATAGAGAAATTGTTTTGAAAAAAGCCTATCAAGAGCCAAAACCGAATGAGTTTTTTGCCTCTTTTGTTCCTTTTCTACATCGGAATAAAGATAATTCTTTCATTAGAAATTTAATAGAGAACTGCTTTGATGAGTTTTTAGGTAGAATAGAAGAAGAATTTAAGGATTTGAATCTTAATTTTTATGCTGTTGGTTCGGTAGCTTATTATTTTGAAGGTATTTTGAAAGAACGAATTGAAAATCGTAATGGTAACTTGGCTAGAGTTGTTAAAAGTCCGATTGAGGGATTATTAGATTAAAAGTGAATTTTGTTATACTATTTTAAATTAAATCCGTTAGCTTATTAGTAGCAAACATTAATATTCATTTCTATGTACAACTCAGTAAGATATACTATACTTTCTTTAGCTCTTTTCATCACAACTATATCAGTTAGCACAGCACAGTTACTTGATAATTCTCTTTTCAAAATTACCCAAAATAATAAAATAGGTTTTATTGATATAGATGGAAATATAGTTATTCCTCCTAAATTCATACAAGCAGGAAATTTTTCAAATCAGTTGGCAGAAGCTCGTATAAAAGGACTTTATGGGTATATTAATAAAAAAGGAGCATTTGAAATAAAACCACAATTTGAATTTGCCTTGCCTTTTAATGAAGAACGTGCAGTTGTATATCAAGATGCTAGACCTCTTGTTATAGACAAAAAAGGAAAAATAATAATTGATAATCCAAACTTTGCTCATATATCCAATTTTGAAAATAATCTAGCATTGATTACAACTTCTACAGGAAAGAAAGGGTTTGTAGATACAAAAGGAGATTTAGTTATTGATACTGTTTTTTCTAGTGTTAGAAATTTTGAAGATGGTTTAGCTATTGTTTATGGAATATCCCCTAAAAATGAAGAAACGACATCAAAAATAGGTGTAATTGATAAAAATGGAAAGTTTATAGTTCCTTATGGAAAATATACAGATATAAATTCATTCAATGAGGGATATGCTATTGCAGAAAAGGAGGAGGGAGAAAATAGTAAAAAAATCATTTTGAATAAGAAAGGAAAAGTTGTATTTGAGTATATAGAAAAGAATCATATTAGTATGGGAGATTATGTAAACTCTGGTGTCATTAAAATGTCTATGTATAAGCATATGAAAAAAGAAAATACTGGTGTTTCCTTTACTACTGAAAAAAAGTATATAGGTTATATGGACTTGAATGGTAATATTTTTATAGATGATATTCAACACAAATACGGAGAAGAGTATTCAGAAAACAGAACATTTGTAAGCAAAGGAAGCTCTTATCACAAATATTATATATTAAACGAAAAAGGTGAAAGAGTTACTGATGAAGTATTTGCAAAAGTTGCCAATGAAGGTTTTAAGAATGGGTTTGCAGTAGTAGAAAAAAATGCTCGTTGGGGAATTATAGATAGGGAAGGTAAGTTTGTAGTCGAACCTATATTTAATGAAATAAATACAGAAGTTGAAGATGCTTTGTTTCTATTTACTGGAGGGAAAAAAGATGGAGAATTTGATTTTAGTTTTCTGAAAGAAACGTATGGAATAGCAAACACAAAAGGCGAAATAATCTTAAAACCTATCTTAAAAGAATTTGACAGAAGAGGCTTTGTAAACGGTCTTTTGTTAGGTAGTTTGGATAAAGAAGGTAAAGAAATGGTTTATATAAATAAACAAGGAAAGATAGTTTGGAAGTCTTCACAGACAGAAAAAATAGTAAACCTTAATTTGGAATATTTCAATATCGATTATATGAATAGAGGTTATTTTTATGCTAATTCTAATGAAACAGAAGGCATTGGAGGCTGGGGAGGTTCAGATAATTACTCAGAAAAAGATGTTCTTATTGATATAAAATCAAAAAAGACTAATCCTACTGACAGTATTCTAGTTTTTATAGATACAGATAGAGTTATCCCTATTGCAGGAAAATACAAAGGAAGGTATGTCTTTATTAGTAATGTTAGCGATAAAGGAATTACATTTGATGCCCAAGATAGTCGTTTATATGCAAAGATGCAGGCAATAAATAAAAAGGGAGAGTGGCAAGATATTGAATATTTGCCTAGTAGTTGGTGTGGAAATAGTTATCATACAATGACTTTAAAGTCCAATCATACTTGGAAATTCCTCACACCTATCTATGAAGGAAACTTCAAAACACAGTTGAGGGTAGCACTAATCATAAAGAATAATCACAGAGACGAAAGCAAATCCATTATTCAATACAGTAAACCTGTTTATGGTAGCATAAACTTGTCCCAGTTTTGGCGCAAACCTAGCTATTCTCCTCAAGGATTGATGGATCCTTATTTTGATTAATAATAGAAAATATTTTTTTAATGAGCAAAAATGTACAATCTGCTTTGGCTACTTTTCGCTGAAGATAAAAAGGTTTTTCTTCTAGCTAAATAGATGTTATTATGCTTTCGAAAAGGAAATTTAACTAGGATAGTAAAACGTCCGATTGATGGATTGATAAAATGAAGTAAATAAAAACCCTAAGAGTTTTAAAAATTCTTAGGGACTTAATTGCTTTTTTATAAAATCTATACCAAATCGGTAATATCTTTTACTCCTAATTGTGCTGTTTTTATAAATCCTTCTCCGTAATCTACTTGAATAGCGTGCCCAAACTCTTTTGCTCGTGCTTCCAAAAACTGTACAAAACGAGGCGAAGAAATAAAAGTTTCTTCTTCATCAGATTGGTAGTTTGGATTATGAAATTGCGATTCGAAAGCCATAACTGATTTCATTTTTTGTTCCCAAAATGGCGTTACATCTACTACAAAATCAGGTGTAAGTATATTGCTTTGAATGTAATGATAGATGTGTTTTGGTCGCCAATGTTCTTGTTTGTGTCCTTCCCATTCTGTTTCTATTTTTATAAGTCCACTCAAAAAACAAGAAGTTTTCGAAAGTTCTGCGCCTTTTCCGTGGTCTGGGTGTCGGTCTGAAGGTGCATTTATCAAAACTATTTCGGGTCTGAATCTTCTGATAGCTTGAATTACTTTCATACGATGCTCATTATCATCATAAAAAAAGCCATCTCTAAACGCTAAATTTTCTCGTATATCAAGTCCTAATATTTTGCCTGAATTTTGAGCTTCTACATCACGAATTTCTGCACTTCCTCTTGAGCCTAATTCGCCTCTAGTAAAATCTACAATTCCTATTTTTTTTCCTTTGGCTGCTGCTGCTAAAAGAGTTCCCGAGCAGCTAAGTTCTACGTCGTCTGGGTGGGCTGCAAGTGCAAGAATGTCTAATTTTACGTCATTATTTGTCATATTAAATAGCTTTTATTTATTGGTTATTTGTACTGATTTGCAAAGATAGAAATTTGAAAAGTATTTGTAGGTACAATTATCTAGCGAACAATTACGAATTACGAATTAAAAATTACGACCTGTCAAAGCAGTGAAGCTAACTAATAGCTCAGTGGAGTCAATTTATATTTTTAAATCGTTGAAAATCAGTTGGTTGGTAAATAAAAAATAGCAACTTATTTAATTTTAATTCCTATTAAAGTTACGTCATCAATTTGTTTTTGCGAACCTTTCCAATTTTCAAAAAATGTTTCTAACTTTTCTTTTTGTGTATTCATGTCCTCCTTGTGATATTTATGAAGAAGGTTATAAAAAGGTCTAGTACGTATTTTTTTATCATTTTCTCCTCCAAATTGGTCTTGATAGCCATCTGAAAATAGATAAATTGTTATTCCCTTTTCTAATTTAATAGTGTGAGTTTCATACTTTCTTTTTTTATACTGACTTCCTCCAATCGGCATTGAAGAGCCTTTTATTTTGACAATTTCATCTTCTTGAATATACAGAAGAGGATTTTTTGCTCCTGCAAAGGCTAAATTTTCATTGTCTTTTATTACACAAACGACCATATCCATTCCATCTTGGTTTTCGGTTTGGTCTTGTTTGAGAGTATGGTAAACACCATTATGAAGATTGATTAAAATTTCGCTTGGTTCTAAAATTTTTCTTTTTATTACTGTTTCATTCAAAAGCTCATTTCCTACCATTGACATAAATGCTCCTGGAACGCCATGTCCTGTACAATCTGCCACAACAATCACTTTTGTATCTCCTTCTTCAAAAAACCAATAAAAATCTCCACTTACAATGTCTTTTGGTTTGAATAAAATAAAAGCATCATCAAAACTTTCTTTAATTTTACTAAGTGAAGGAAGCATTGCATCTTGAATCCGTTTAGCATAATTGATACTTGCCTTTGTATCATCATTTTGTTTTTGAAGTGCAGCTGATGTTTCTTCCAGTCGTTGTGAAGTGATTGTAATCTCTTCGTTTTGTTGTCGGAGTTCTTCTTGTGTCTCTAGTAAGTCTTGTGTTCTGATAGCTACTTTACCTTCCAAATTTTTATTGGTTTTGTACCCAATCAGTAAAGAATAAAAAATTAGTTGTAAAACTAGGGAAACAGCAAAAGCCGTATCTAGTCTATAAAATAACTCTGCTTGTGTTTCACTATCAATATTTCCAAAAATATTATTGTATAAAACAATGACAAAAGCAATAAAACATACTGCATAAAATATTGAATTTACGATAAGAAGATAAAATGCATGTTTTTGTCCTTGTTTAGAAAGACGAACGCAAATAATGATATTCGAAATTGTATTTATAAGAAGAGTTACAGAGAATAAAATGAATAATATGTCAGAAGCTATCTCTATATTAAAAAACAAAAAACTGGTAAGACCTGAAAGAATAGCCAAAACTACTATTTGTATTTTGTAGAAAGTTGCCCAGAAATTAAAATAGTCTTGGAGTTGTAAGAAATAATATATATATCCTGTGAAGATAGCATAACCAAATATTAATACTGGAGGAACAATATTTTCTATATCTAACCAAAAACTGGCAGGAAACACCTTGTCTATATAAAGAATACTGAAACTAAGTAGAAAAACTACATAAAAAAGAATAGATTTGTCTCTAATTATGAGAAATAAGAAGAAATTGTAGATAGCCATTATAATTAAAATTACACTAGCTAAAAGAGATATGCTTGTATCTAAACTTACAAAGTCTAGAAAAGCCTCTTTATTTATTAGGGCGAACGAAAAATAACTAGAATCCTCTGTACTACTTTCTGTTCTTATATAAAATGTTTTTGTTTGATTTCTCTCTAAACGGATAAAAAAGCTATCATCATAATACGAATAAGAAGGATTCAAATCCAAAATTTTAGTATTCCAAGTAGTATCTTGCAAGGCTTCATAAAGTTCTATTTTATCAGCGTAATTATAATCAACATTTACATAATACTCCTGTATAGGAATATCATTCGCTTTTAGCGTAAACTTATACCACTTAACACTAGAAGGAACAAAAAGTGAATCTACATAAGGGATAAAGTCATCATTTTTGTTTTCTAAGACTTCCAAAAAAGTAAGGCTTTGACTTGTGTCAGACAGAACTTGAAGAAAAGGCTCTAGTTCAAAACGTTGGTGTGAATAAAACTGATCGTTGTCTTTAGCTAGTTGTGTAGGTAAAACAGCTACTTTATGAGAAAGAGAATCTGCCACTAATTTGGGAACTAAAAAACTAAAAAATAAAGCAGAAAAAATAAATGCTCGGAGCAGTAAGCGCATAATTTAGTAGGGAATATTCTGTATAATAAAAGCTATCTCTGTTTTTCAGTAACTCACTAAAAATAAAATCCTATTTATTTTCCATAGAGTAGAGTTAGGTTTTTAAATCTAACTCTATGGAGAAATTTGTTTTACAAAAGCAACTGCGATAACCATTTAATGAGACAAACTAATTTAGCTAAAAAAATCGTAAATAATCGTATCTTTTAAACTTATTATAACTTCACTATTTTTATACATACATGTTCTAGCCTGATAAACGATATTGTTTTATTGAAAGTATTTCAGATTTATTGAAGTATCAAAATAGAAGGTATTCAAAAAGCTGTTTTGGTATTCTAAATAATTACTAATGACCAAATAATCTATTATATTTAGTGTACCACTACTAAAAGGGTATAAATTGACTATCTGAAACGTTATAAAAAGACTTTGATTAAGCATTTATATTCTTCCATTCCAAAAATCGCATATCTAATACTTTAGCTACTTTTTCATAGTTTTCCCACGTATCTTCTACTAGATACATACAATCATGTTCTGGAAAAATTTTTCTATAATCTTCAATATATTTTCCAGTTGCATAATAGGCATCAGCAAATTTTTGAGCCTTTTCATTAAGCATTTCATCAGAAATAACTCCGTCCCAAAGTTCACTAAAAATACAACAAGAAATAGAACGTTGTTCTAAATTTCTAATTTGCAGACCTGCTTCATCTTCAAAATCTTCACTAGTAAGGTCATTTTTTGCTATCCAAGTCAAGAAAATACCAATGTGAGTATGAGCGTGAATAATGGACAAATCCATAAATTCTTTTTTTTCTAAGTGGTCGTTGGCTTTATCGTAGAGCATTTTTTATTAAAATCTAGAAGTAGTAAAAAGTAATATGATTAAAGTTTATGGGTGTATGTTTTGCTAACAGAAAAAGTGAGTATGAAATCGTTAAGGATAACATACTCACTTTTGTACAAAAATCAATCTAAAAATACCCTTAATATAATTCAGGAAACTCTTGTGGATTAAATTCGTGCATTAAATTATAAGCTGCCTCTGTAATGTCTTCTGGATTTGGCTTAGAAAAATAATCTCCATCTGTTGCATAGGCTGGACGGTGGTCTTGTGCCGAAATACACACAGGCTTAGAATCTAAGAATTGATACGCATTTTGTTCGTCTAATACTTTTTGCATCATATAGGCTGTTCCTCCACCAGAAACATCTTCGTCTGCAAAAATAACACGATTTGTCTTTTTGATAGATTCCAAAATAGCATGATGACGGTCAAAAGGAAGCAGAGTCTGAACATCAATAACTTCAATATTTACGCCTAACCTTTTAAGTTGTTCGGCTGATTCCATCACAATTCTACACATAGAACCATACGTAACCACCGTAACGTGATTTCCTTCTTGTAAAATTTCTGGAACTCCTAAAGGAACGGTAAATTCTCCTACGTTATCAGGTGTTTTTTCTTTCAAACGGTAGCCATTCAGACATTCAATAATCAAGGCTGGGTCATCAGATTTGAGCATTGTATTATAAAAACCTGCTGCCTGTGTCATATCTCTAGGAACTAAAACATAAATTCCACGAAGCGCACCCAAAATAGTTCCGATAGGTGAACCTGCGTGCCAAACTCCTTCCAAACGATGTCCACGAGTACGGATAATCATTGGTGCTTTCTGTCCTGCTTTTGTTCTGTAACGCAAACAAGCCAAATCATCTGATAAAATTTGTAGTCCGTACAACAAATAATCTAAATACTGAATTTCTGCAATCGGACGTAAGCCACGCATTGCCATTCCAATTCCCTGTCCCATAATAGTTGCTTCACGAATACCTGTATCTGTAATTCTACTTTCTCCAAACTGCTCTTGCAAACCTGCAAAGGCTTGATTTACATCGCCAATTTTTCCGACATCTTCTCCAAAAGCAACGACTAAAGGATTTTTTTCAAAAGCATTTATAAAACACGCCTGTAAAACTTCTCTTCCATCAACTACTGGACTTTCATCAGAATAAGTTGGTTTTATTTCTTCTACTTTCAAAGCTGAAAGCTCTGTTTCAGAATATAAATGAGAGTTATAACGGTCGTGATTTTCAGTATTTGTGCGTTCTAAAAACATTTTCAAATTTACACGAACAGGATTTTCTAGGTCGTTTTTCAGTATTCTCAAAGCAGCTTTTACGGCTTTAATCGTATCCAAACGCATTGCATTGAGCGTGTTTTTTAAGGTAACATGAACGTCAACTAATTCATTTTGAACAGCTTTATTTGAAGACTGATGATTTGCTCTTTCAATTAAGTTTAAGGCTTCATCTTGGTCAGTTTTCATATCTTCATTAAATGCTTTCCAAGCATGATTTCTAGCATCTCTAGCTCTTGCAAATGATTCTTTTTCTATTTTATCTAATTCTGCTTCGTTTGCAATTCCTTCTTCAATAATCCATTTACGCATCTGAACCAAACAATCATGTTCTTTTTCCCATTCCAAACGCTCTTTTGGCTTATAACGAGAATGCGAACCCGAAGTAGAGTGTCCTTGTGGCTGTGTAACTTCTTCTACGTGTATCAAAATAGGCTGATGTTCGGTACGACAAAGGTTTGCTGCCTTTGCATATACTCTACATAATTCTGCATAATCCCACGCTTTTACTTTTATAATTTCGTAGCCTTTATGATTTTCATCTCTTTGAAAACCTGCTAAGACTTCCGAAATACTTTCTTTTGTAGTTTGATATTTTTTAGGAACAGAAATTCCATAGCCATCATCCCAAACTGACATCAAAACAGGCACTTGCAAAACGCCCATTGCATTAATTGCTTCCCAAAAAAGACCTTCTGAAGTAGAGGCATCACCAATCGTACCGAAGGCTATTTCATTTCCATTTTTTGAAAAGTTGGTATATTCTGATAAAATATCAGCGTTTTGTCTATATGTTTTTGATGCTAGTGCCAAACCCACCAAACGAGGCATTTGTCCTGCTGTTGGAGAAATATCAGCACTTGAGTTATATTGTTCTGTAAGGTTTTTCCAGTTACCGTTTTCATCTATTGAGCGAGTAGCAAAGTGTCCATTCATCTGACGACCTGCCGATGCTGGGTCGACTTCTACGTCTGTATGTGCATAAAGTTGTGCAAAATACTGCTCTAAAGTAATTTCTTCTAATGCCAACATAAAAGTTTGGTCTCGGTAATAGCCCGAGCGAAAATCTCCTTTTTGAAACGCTTTTGCCATTGCAATCTGTGGAACTTCTTTTCCATCTCCAAAAATTCCGAATTTGGCTTTTCCTGCGAACACTTCCTTTCGTCCTAATAAACTTGCATTTCGGCTTTCCCAACCAATACGATAATATTTCAAGACTTCTTTAGGCTCAAAACTAGTATTTTGATTGGCACTTGAATTTGTGTTTGAATTATTGTTTTTTGGATTTGACTCTTCTAGCGTTTCGTTTGTTTGCATAATTTTAGGTGGCTTTAGAACAATTACGAATTAAAAATTACGAATTACGAATTTAATGCGCTTATTTTCAATGACTTACATTAAATATGGTATGTATCAGCTTAATTTCTATTTCTTATTTTTGTGAATTTTATCTGTGTGTTTATTTAGACTTTAAGAATTAATCATTAAGGTCTAGAAAATGTGTTTCTTACAAATTTAACAAACCAAAGGCAGATTTGGAAATTTAGTTTTTGTCAGAGAAAAGAACATTATAAGCTATTCATTTTGAGTGATTTATAGTTTGCAATAAGTTTTATAACCTTTTAATACTATTTTCTTGGTTTTTGTTTTGGAGAAACTGGTAAATACGAAAGGAATTTTGAATTATAAAAAATGTAAAATTATTCTTTTTTAGACTGATTTGATTTTACACTATCAATTTTATTTTGAATATCTTTTTTCCAATTTTCTCCATTTCTTACTTTCAACTCTTTCCAAATAGTTGAGTTATAAATTCCTTTAGCTCTCACAAAATTAAATGTAGTTAAACAATCTGTCGTAATATCTACATATAAAAAGGAATGGGTTAATGTGATTGAATCGTAATTCCCTACACCTTCTCTACTATTCAGACCCATTCCACCAGTAGAAAATAATATTAATGTATCATTTTTGACTGCTTGTAAAGCATTATCTTTTATTTTTTCAAAAAAAACTGTCGTATCACTTTTATAATCAAGAGCGATTAATAAAATATTAGCTTTTGCTTCTCTGACATATTCATTTGAGAGCAATGATTTTCTTTTTTGGTCAATTTGATAATCTTGTGCAAAAGAACCAAAACTAACAAAAAGTAAAAGGAGAGTTATTTGTAAAGTTTTCATAGCATATTTTTAAGAGTTTTATCTTCAAAACGATTTGAGTTTTTATAAATTGCAGAAGATATAAAACTGTGTTAGTATTGTGATGATAAAGTATGTATTCATTAAACTATTGACAGCCTTCTAAAAGGACTTTCAAAGTCTAACAAATGTCAAAGAAAAAAACTATCTTTGCATCTTACTTTTGCTATAAAAAAAACTGAAAATATACGTTCTCTACAAATGACAGCACAAGAATTACAAACCAAGCTAGACAAAGCACTAGAAAAATATGAAATCGTAATTGGTCTTGAAGTCCATGCCCAACTTCTTACACATACAAAAGCCTATTCTTCTGACCCAAACGAATATGGAAATGCGCCAAACACGAATGTAAGCGTAATCACACTTGCTCACCCTGGTACGCTTCCAAAATGTAATAAAAAAGTATTGGAGTATGCTATCAAAATGGGTGTTGCTTGTGGTTGTGATATTACAGAATACAATATTTTTGATAGAAAAAATTATTTTTATCCCGATTTGCCAAAAGGCTATCAGATTACACAAGACAAAACACCGATTTGTAGAGGTGGTTTTGTTCCAATTACACTTCCAAGTGGCGAAGAAAAAAAACTTGAACTGACACGCATTCACATGGAAGAAGATGCAGGAAAATCAATGCACTTAGCTGCCGAAGTTGATACACTCGTCGATTTGAATCGTGCAGGAGTTCCTTTGATTGAGATTGTTTCAGAGCCTTGTTTGCGTTGTAGTGAAGAAGCCTATTACTATTTGCAAGAAGTGCGTCGTCTTTTGCGCTACTTAGAAATTTGTGATGGAAATATGGAAGAGGGTTCGATGCGTTGTGATGCCAATATTTCGGTGCGACTCAAAGGAGAAGAAACTTACCGTACAAGAGTAGAGGTAAAAAATATGAACTCATTTAGAAACGTACAACGAGCGATTGATTTTGAAGTAATTCGTCAAGTAGAGTTTTATGAAGACACAACTACAACAGGCGAAATTTATGGAGAAACTCGTATGTTTGATGCAAATACAGGAAATACATACAGCCTTCGTGCAAAAGAAACATTGAATGATTATCGTTATTTCCCAGAACCAGATTTGCAACCATTAGTGGTTACAGAGGAATATTTACAGACAGTAAAAGCCTCACTTCCTGCGCTTCCTCGTGAGCTAAAAACACGTTTTATGAAAGACTATGAGCTTTCAGAATATGACACAAATATTTTGATTGATGATAAAGAAACAGCTTTATATTTTGATGAATTATGTCAGAAGAACAATAACTATAAAGCTGCTTCCAATTGGATTACTAATATTGTAAAGTCGTATTTGAATGAAAACAAACTCTCATTTGATGATTTTTCTTCAAAAATGGGTACAGATAAAATGGTACAACTTATCGAATTAGTAGATTCAAATAAAGTAAGTTTTGCCTTAGCTGCTCAAAAACTTTTCCCTGCTCTATTAGAAGATACTACAAAATCGCCAGAAGAAAAAGCAAAAGAGTTGGATATGATTCAGAGTAGTGATGAAGATTCTATTTTGCCAATTGTGAAAGAAGTATTGAATCAATTTCCTGATAAAGTAGCTGCATACAATGGTGGAAAAGTTGGTTTATTGGGAATGTTTATGGGACAAGTAATGAAAAAATCTAAAGGAAAAGCTGACCCAAAAGTAGCAAGTGCTTTGATAGAACAAGAACTAGAAAAAATGAAATAGCATTCTATCTTTCGACAATTATTCATCATCTAATTCAAAATCTATATGTTAGGATTTGTATTTATGTATTTCATCGGCAAGTATTTCTATGAACTTGCTCAAAAGGCTAACAAAACAAAGTCAATAATGTGGCTTTTTGCTGTTTTAGGTGTTATTTCTTATTACATAGGAACTTTTATTGGAGGAGTTGCCATAGGCTTTTTTGCTGTTATTTTTGATATAAACCTAACCTATTATCCAGACTTTGCTGTTAATTTAGTTGGCGTTCCTTTTGGGATTTTGATGTGTTGGGGATTTTATATGATTCTCAAAAATGTTTGGAAGAAGAACGAAAGAGAAACTTATATTAAAGATGATGATATTTTAGATGCAAATTTTTAAATTTTAGATTATCTATTTTTCGATAAAAACAAAGGGTTCAGAAATTACTTCACTTTAAAGTAACTTCTGAACCCTTTGTTAAAAATTGCTCAAAATGCCATTGTTGGTGTTTTAGCAAACCGACACCAACAACCAAATAATTAAGAAATACGCCTCACTTGTTTTCTGCGTTCGATTTCTTTTTGTATCAATAAATATTCTCGGCTAGTTTGTCCTGCAATAGCTGTATTTTCATCTGCTCTTCTAATAAGATAAGGCATTACATCTTTTACTGCGCCATAAGGAACATATTTTGCAACATTATATCCTGCTGCTGCCAAGTTATTCGACATATTATCGCTCATCCCATAAAGCTGTGCAAAGTGAAAATTAGAGTCATTTTTTTCAATATTGTACTTGTCCATCAAAATAACAAGTGAATAACAACTAAGCTCATTATGCGTTCCTGCACAAAGCGCAATTCTTTCTCTATTTTCTACACAAAACTCCATACCTGCATCAAAATCTCTATCTGTGCTTAATTTATCTGGTTGAATAGGGTCTGGATAACCTTTTTCTTCTGCTCGTTTGCGTTCTTTTTCCATATATGCGCCACGAACAAGTTTTGCACCGATATAATAATTTTCTTCAACGGCATTTTGATAAGCTGTTTTCAATTTTTCAAGCCTATCGATAGTGTACATTTGGTATGTATTGTAAATTAAAGGCTCTTCTTTGTTATATTTTTGCATCATCTGATACGTCAAATCATCTATGGTTTCTTGAAACCACGTTTCTTCCCCATCTATAAAAAGGCGAACTTTGTTTTGATGCGCTATTTCACAAATTTCATTCAGTCGCCTATTCAAGTTTGTCCAACCTTCTTGTTCTTGTGCATTTAGTGGCTCTTTTGCTTGTACTTTTTCTAAAACTATTGAGTGTCCAATTCCTGTAATCTTGAATACACAAAAAGGAATATTCTTATCTCCCTTTGCTCTTTCTATGGTTCTGATTATTTCCTTTTTTGTTTTCTCAAATCCTTGTACAGATTTTTCTCCCTCTACTGAATAATCTAAAATTGTTCCTATACCTGCTTGTGTGAGTTGTATAACTGTTCTTTCACTTTCTTCAATCGTTTCACCACCACAAAAATGCTCAAAAAGAGTATTCTTTACGGCAGGTTTTACAAATGGAATTTTAATTTTGAAAGCCAGTTTTAAAAGAGGCGTTCCAGAATCTACGATAGTAGGCTTGTTCATTGTCCAAAAAAGCAAATTCATCTTTTTTAGGTCAAAATCCGAACGAGTAGCAAAGGCTATTTCAGTATCATCAAAAGAAACGTGTTCTTTTGCCATCTGAATAATCTCTAAGGCAGATAAATCAGACAGGCTTTGCTGATTTTGTGTAGAATTTGAATCCATATTTTTTTACAGTTACCAGTAATCAGTTAAATACTTTTATTATGAATACGTATTTATAATTATTTTTTACCCTTTGCCAAAAATGCGATATTCTTTATATCCTTTCCAAAACTCTAAAACCATAACTCTCAAAATAGTATAGACAGGAATGGCGAAAATCATTCCGACAGCACCAGCCAAAGCAGCTCCCATAAAAACAACACTAAAGATTTCTAAAGGGTGTGCTTTTATACTTCTTGAGAAAATGATAGGCTGAAGAAGAAGATTATCAGAAAATTGAACTATCAAAAATACGATAATTACTTTGATTGCTAAAATAGAAAATGCAGTATCTTGAGTTTGTTGAAGTTGAGTAGAAAGCGAAACAATAAGACCAAAAGAAGCACCCAAAATAGGACCTATATAAGGAATAAGGTTAGCAACAGCTGCAAAGATAGCAATCGTTAGGGCATATTTTACTTCTGAAACCATCAGACCAATTGAAACCAAAGTAAAAATAGAAAACATCTGAATTAGAAGTCCAAAGAGATAATTGGAAAGCAGCTTTTCAATTTTATAAATAGCACTTATCGAAACTTCAAAATAGGCATTTGGAATCAAGGCAATGATATTTCTTCTAAAAAGACCCTTTTCATAGAGTAAAAAGAAAGAGATAAACATAACTGAAATTGTGCCTATAAAAATACCACTAGCTGTATCTACAATTTCCTTTACAATTTTTTCTACTTCTTTTTCATCAAAAAAAGATAGAAAGTATTTCTGTATGCTTTTTGTTATACTATCCATCAAAAAACCTTCTTCCTCTTTTGTCCATTTTTGTTCTATCAAAAAGTCCTCTATGTAGTCAATAGGTGAAACAATCGTATTGAATAAAGAATTATAATCTAAAACAGAAATAAATTCTATCTGCTCAGAAACTAAAGGAATAAATAGTAAGACAAAAAGAGCGATAATACCAGCAAAAATAGAGAAAGAAAGCATTACAGCGATAGCACGTGGCAACTGAATACCTGCAATCTGAATCTGACTAATATAATTAGTAGGCGTTTGAAGAACAGCACTAAAAACCATTGCAACTACAAAATAACCTACAATAGTCGAAAAAAACCAACTAAAAACAACTGCAACAAGAATCCCTAAACAGAGAAGAATTAAGCGTTTACTCATCTTTAGTTTATCAAATCAAAAGTTCATTTATTTTACAAAAATACAGATTAAATTAAGGCTAACTAATTAAATAATAAAAAAACTTTGAATAAAAACGGATGCGAAATACTAATGTTTCTGATTTGAGTGTTTTTTAAGTAATTTGTAGAAGTTATATACATCTAACCTTTTATCCGTGATGAAAAATAATAAACAAAAATCTTCCATTTTATCTCAAAAAACTATTCGTACTTTAGCCTTACTTTTTGTGGCTTTGCTTACTGCTGGAACAGTTCTCATTTTGGGAGGTTTTGAAGTAAATTGGAAAGAAACTTGGGAAGCTTTATTGAAAATGTAAATCTATAAAGAATAAAAGATATTTTCTATTACTTCGGATTGATTTTTGAATTAGAATTAGCTAAATTAAGTCAATTTTTTATTTGCAAAATCCTAATTTTATATTAGATTGATAATTTATTTTTCTAATCTATTCCTATTTACCTACTAACTAAAAAACTATTCAATGATTTATCCTAATTTATTTCAAAAATCTATTCAGCGATTAGCTATTTTTTCATTATTGTTTTTTTCATTATTTCTAATAAATAATTTGTATGCGCAAGATGAAGAAGCAAGTACGGATACTGTTTCGACAGAAGAAGTAACAGAGGAAATTGTTTTAGAAGAACACATGGATATTATTTTGGCAATTGATGTTTCATCATCGATGCGAGTAGAAGACGTAATGCCAACACGTTTGGAAGCTGTAAAATCAGCAGCTCAACAACTTATGAGTGTACATCCAACAGCACGTTATGGTATTGTGCTTTTTGCAGGTGAATCTATGGTTTATGCTCCTTTGGGAGATGAATCACAAGATTTGTATCAACTTTTGGAACAAATAACAACAGATTTGGTAGATGGAACAGGAACAGTAATTGGAGAAGCTCTTGATACTTCAATAAAGGAATTTGAACGTTTGGATTCTAAGAATAGAAAAATTATTATTTTCAGCGATGGTGCAACTTCAGAGAGTGATAATATCTTTAAACGTGCTTTGTTATTGACCAGCAGAAGAAACGTAGAAGTTTATTCAATTGGTGTCGGACACAAAGGAGAGGCTGCCATTACCACACCTGACCAAGAGCATATTACTATCAAAAGTCCGTATAATGATGATTCTTTGAAAAAAATCAGTGTTTTTACGAATGGAAAATACTATCACGCAGAAAGTTTTGAAGAAATGAGTAAGATAGCAGAAGAGATTTCTCTTATACTTAATTCAAAGTAAAAAAAGTAGATTATTTTTCGTAATTTTGCGCTTTCTACATTTAAACCCTAAAGGTCTTTAAAGACTTTTAGGGTTTTGAGTTGAGTATAAGAAATAGAATATTATGAATCATAGAATCTATAAAAAGAGCTTTCTTACTAAAAAAATAAATCTACTACCATTTCTCATTTTATGGATTACTTTTTCTTGTCAAGAAGCTGAAACAGAAGAAGAAGTAACAGGAACGCCAGTAGCACAAGTAGGAGAAAGCTATTTGTATCACGAAGAAATAACAGAACTTTTACCTCCCAATTATAGCCAAGAAGACAGCACGAATATTGTAAAAAGATATGTTGATAATTGGATAGAAAGAAAGCTCTTGCTCAAAGAAGCCGAATCTAAAAGTGGTATTGACCAAAAAGAACTACAAGAACGATTAGAAGATTATAAATATCAACTTTTGGTACACGCCTACAAGCAAAACTATGTCAATGAATATCTTGATACGCTTGTTACCGAACCTCAAATAAGTACGTATTACGAAGAAAATAAAGCAAATTTTGAGTTAAAGCAGCCTATTGTAAGAGCTTATTTTGTAAAAGTAAAATTAAATACGCCCAAATCTCAATTAGATGACCTTCGCAAATGGATGCGTTCTGATTTAGAGCCTAGTTCGGACGAAACTGAAAAGCTAAAATCGTATAGTTATGGATTTGCTGCGAGTTATTTTTTGCAAGACGACAAATGGTTGCCTATTTCAGAACTGGTAGCAAATACGCCTTTCGATAGAAACCTTTTACTTCAAAAAAATAAGTTTGTAGAAAGTGAGGACAAAGAATATTATTATTTCTTGAAGATAAATGAATTTAAAATTCAAGACCAAATTTCGCCATTAGAGTATGTCAAAAATCAAATTATTAGTGTACTTCTGAATAAACGCAAAGTAGAATTACAAAAAGAACTTGAAACAAAAGTAATGGACAGAGCCAAAGAAAATCAAGATTATAAAATCTTTTAAAATCTTTTCGGTAGAATAAACTTCAAAATAAAACTATACTTTGCTACAAAATGAGATAATTTTACGTACTCTTTTTAAAGTTAGGAATAGAAATTAATTAAACGAAATCCATAACTTTAGTTATGGGAAAATAAAAGTGTTTTTTCGTTTTGCTATCCTTATCTAACAAATACTAAATATCAATTCACTAATTTTATATATGAACAATTTCAAAATCAAATTTTCTGCTTTCTTACTCTTAGTTGGGTTTTGTTTGATTGCTACGGCTAGTTTTTCACAGCAAGTAGCAGACAAAATCATTGTTAAGGTAGATAATTATATTATTCTAAAGTCAGAATTAGAACTTTCTTATCAAAATTATTTAGGGCAACAAGAAGGAAGTGGAGACCCAAATGCAAGATGCGAAATATTGCGCCAACTCCTTTTCAATAAGGTAATGTATGCAAAAGCTGAAATAGATTCAGTTATCGTTTTGGACGAACAAGTAGAAAGTGAAGCTTCAAATCGTTTATCTACGATGGTACAACGTGCTGGTGGCGACGAGAAAAAGCTAGAAGAGTATCTAGGCAAATCTTTGGCTGATATAAAAGAAGAACTTTTAGAGCCAATCAGAGAACAGCTAACTATTCAAAAGATGCGTTCTGAAGTTACAGCAGATGCAAAAGTAACTCCTTCACAGGTTCGTAAGTTTTATAAGGCTATACCAAAAGATAGTTTGCCATTTTTACCAGCAGAATATGAAGTAGCTCAAATGCTTGTCTATGCAAAAGTAAGTAAACAGGAAAAAGATAGAGTTAGAAAGCAGCTTTTAGATATTCGTACACGCATAAAAGCAGGAGAAGATTTTGCAGCCTTGGCTAAAGAATTTTCAGTAGATTTGGGTTCGGCTGCACAGGGTGGAAATTTAGGTTATAGAGAACGTGGCGAACTCGTACCTGAATATGAAGCAATGGCATTTTCACTCAAGCCTATGGAAATTTCAGAGCCAGTAGAATCAGAATTTGGCTTTCATTTGATTCAACTTTTAGAGCGACGTGGAAATTTGATTAATACTCGTCATATCCTGATTCGTCCAAAGCCTAGCGCAGAAGATATGGTTTATACCAACAAGTTTGTGGATAGTCTTCGTACTCTGATTGTAAAGGATAGTTTGACGTTTGCAAAAGCTGTTTTCGAACATTCGGCAGATAGAAACTCAAAAAATAATGGTGGGCGTATTTTGAGTCAACAAACAGGAAGTGCAAAGCTGGTAGCCGAAGATTTTGATTATAATACCTATTTGATTTTGGATACTATGAAAGTAAAATCGGTTAGTCAGCCGTTGCCATTTAGAAGTCCTGATGGAAAAGAAGCTGTTCGTTTGCTGTATTTTATAGACAAAACCAAACCTCACCAAGCCAACTTAAATGATGATTATGAAAAAATTTATCAAGCTGCCTTGAATGATGAACGTGCAAGAATGCTTGATGATTGGTTCTATACAGCCATAAAAGAACTCTACATTGATATTGATGAAGATTATAATAAATGTGGTCTTTTGGAAGGAATTTAATTTTATATTTTTAGTCATCGGCAAGGACACCGACAATGGCTAGAGAGAGAAAAATGAACCTAAAAAATGGTTTTAAGTGTGTTGCTTGAAACCATTTTTTTTATGTGACACTCGTTGACGGCGAAGCTTCAACGACGGTTTGTTTACCCTATTTTTGTTTTGCAACCGTCAACGAGACGTTGCCGTCGTTGAGGATTTTGAATATTACTTTATATCATCACAGACTTTTTGCAATCCATTATCAAAATTATCTCCACTTATATCAATACAAAGCGAGTTTCTTAAACGTCCTACTATTTGAGGAAGGTTATTTTCTAACTCTCTGTATCTACTTAAATCATTTTGTAAATCCTCTATTCTACGGTTTTTGGATAGACGCTTTTGTATTGTTGTAGAAATATCTAAAATTTCTTCTTCGACTTTATCAAGTGCATCATCAGTAAAAGACCTTTTGAAAAAAGAATCATCTTCATAAACAGCAATAAACTCTTTATTAGCTAATTTTTCTCCTGCAAAAGTAAGTACGCTTTCCATTGCTACCCAAGCAGAAAGTAAACTATTTTTAGAAACCAAAGAAAGCGTAATATCATTTTCTCGCACACATTTTTCAATGAAGGTTTTTATGTCTTCACCTGCTTTCATTGCCTCCGAATCTATCGTAACATCAACTCCTTTTGTTCTCAAAAAGTCTTTTATTTTATTTGCTACAATTTTGTCTTTGTGGTTGTAGGAAATGAAAGCAGAAGTCTTTTTTTCTTCCTTCAAACTCTCACTAATACCCTCTTGAACTTTTTGAGTTTTTGTATCTAAATCTTTTAATTCAGAATTAGAAGGGTTTTCGCCTTTTAGTTTTTGGATTTTCTGACGGTATGTTTCAAGCTCTGTTTCTAATTGTTGCAATTGCTTTTTGAGTGAAAATTTTTGATTTCCACTTGCTATTCCTAGCTCTTCTGATAAAAATTCTTGTTTCTCTAAAAGTAAATCAATCGCTTTTTTGATTCCTTTTATTTCTGTTTCCGTTCCATACGCCATAGTTTCAGTAGTTTTTTGGATGGTGGTTTTATTATTTTGTTCAATAATTGGAACAACTTCTTTGATTTTAGAACTGTTTAAAAATAACAAAAAGCTCTGTACTTGCATCGGATTAGGAGGATTTCCAATAGACATCTGAAATGAAATATTTTGCTTCAAGTTGGAATATTGATAATATGGGTTTTCTTCAAAATACAAATCTAAATAATCGAATACTTCTTGAAACTTTCCTGCTTCTACTTGCTTTTTGAGTTGCGCTATTTTTTCTGTCATTATTTGGTAAGTTATATTTCTCTAAAATACTGCTTTTATTTTAAAAAGCGTAAAAAAACGGTTTCAAATGCTATGATTTAAAACCGTTTTTTATATTATTTTCTAAAAAGAATAGAAGTTATTTATTCACACAAATCAAATAATAGTTTTTCTTTCCTCGCTGAACGAGTAAATATTTATCTTGCAAAAGAGCAAAATCAACTTCCATAACTGGGTCAGCAATTTTTGATTTATTGATGCTTACTCCTCCACCTTTTATCATTTTTTTTGCTTCACTTTTAGATGCAAAAATTTCATCTTTAGAAACTGTCGATAAAAGTTCGGTTACGTTTCCAGCTTGATGATATTCGTCTAAAGAAATATCAATATTCGGAACTCCTTCAAAAACTTCTAAAAGTGTTCTTTCATCTGTTTGTTGAAGTTGCTTTACTACATCCTTCCCAAACAAAATTTGTGAGGCTTCAACTGCATTGTCGTAGGCTTCTTGTCCGTGTACTCTTACAGTAACTTCTTCGGCAAGTGCTTTTTGAAGAATCCTTGCTCCTCTATTTTTTTCGTGTTCAATTTCTAGACTTTCAATCGTTTCTTTATCCAAAAGAGTAAAAACACGAATCAAACGAGGCGCAACATCATCGTCTGCATTGAGCCAAAACTGGTAAAATTTGTAAGGCGAAGTAAGATTTGGGTCTAACCAAACATTTCCACTTTCAGACTTTCCAAATTTTGAGCCATCTGCTTTGGTAACTAATGGACAAGTAACAGCAAAGGTGTGTTCTCTCTCGTCGTTCTCTCCATCATTATTATCACTTTCTGCATTGCTTATTTTTCGGATAAGCTCTGTTCCAGAGGTAATATTTCCCCATTGGTCAGAACCTCCCATTTGAAGTTTGACACCGTGATTTTTGTATAAATGATAAAAATCGTAAGCTTGTAGTAATTGGTAAGAAAATTCTGTAAACGAAATTCCTGTTTCAAGGCGTGTTTTGACAGAATCTTTTGCCATCATATAATTGACTGACAAATGCTTTCCGACATCTCTCAAAAAATGTAAAAAGCTAAATTCTTTAAACCAGTCATAATTATTTACTAAAACGGCTGCATTTTCGCCTTCAAAATCTAAAAATTTTTGAAGCTGTTCACCAATGCACTTTTCATTGTGGCGAAGTGTTTTTTCATCTAAAAGATTGCGTTCGGTAGATTTTCCTGAAGGGTCGCCTACCATTCCTGTCGCACCACCAACGAGCGCATAAGGCGTATGTCCTGCACGTTGCAAATGAACCAAAAGCATAATGGTTGCAAGGTTTCCGATATGTAACGAATCGGCAGTAGGGTCAAAGCCAATGTAACCAGAAATTCTGTTCTCTAACAAGTATTTTTCTGTATCTGGAGTGCTGTCTTGTAACATTCCACGCCAGCGAAGTTCTTCTATAAGGTTGGGTATTTGTTTTTCCATACTACAAAAATAGAAATTCGTTTAATTAAGTTCCTATTTTTTTGAAAAGAATAGAAAATATTTTAAGGAAACTTCTGTTTTAAGCGAAACACCTGTTTAATCATTAATTGAAATAGCATATAAAATGCTTTCACAGAGAAAGAAAATGTTTTATCTTTAGAAAATAAAATACGCCCGAATTTATCTTTTGATGAAAATAGAGAAGAATATATCGTTTGGTCTGAAGTTTATGTAACCCAGTTAGAATGAATGCTATTGGTTTTAGGAAAAAGTAAAAACTTTATTTCGACTGATTATAAAAACCTACTTTTTTAATGTTTCTAACAATGACGTATTTGTTTGCATAATTTTACTTTCTAAGTGGTGCATATCTTCCATCACAGAAAGTAACCCTGCTTGATTATTTGTATAAATCATCTGTAAAGCATTTTCACTCGTTTTTGTGTAGGTGTCTATTAGTGAATTTAGAATACTTAATTTTTCTACCAATTCTATATCCATCTTTATAATAGTATTTGTTGCTTGTGCCAAGTCCCAAGAGCGATTACTAAGGTCTGGAGTTTTGAGTTGTATATTACCAATCCCAAAAAGTTTTATAGAATCATCTTCAACCTTCAAATCAAATATACTTTTATCCAAAATTAACACACGAGCATCTTGTTCTTGTATGATTTCTATTTTATCATAAAACTGTTTCTGACCAAAGATTAATGACGTTTTGAAAAATATAGCTAAAGCCTCATTATCCATCACATCAACTGGCAAATCAGTAATTTTAGCTGCCAAAATCAAATGTTCATTAGCATAAAAACTATTCAGTAATTTTTTTCGGTAGGTATAAGAAATATGAATGAGAGAGTCATTTCTAAGAATTTCTTTTTTGATAGATTCTTTTACTCTTGTTAGGTTTGTGTTTAGGCTTGAAGATTCTCGCCAAGCATTCAAGAAAAGAGCAAGAACTACAGCAAAAACTACAGACACAAATTCTATCACTAATTGTTGTCGGTTGATGTTTTTCACAATAAAAGAATATTTTAAGTTTTGTTAGTCTGTCATAATATTTTTCCAAAATTAGTATTTTTATAAATATTGTGAATCAAACCATACAATAAATTACTTTAATAGTTTTGTGATTGGCTGGTTATCATTATACGTTTTAAAATACTTTCTCTGTTTTTTACCAAAAAAAAATGCTTTATCTTTAAAAAATAAAATGCGTCCAAATTGCTCTTTTGATGAAGACAGAGAAGGGTATATCGTTTGGTCAGAAGTTTATGTAACCCAGCTAGAATGAATGCTATTGGTTTTAGGGAGAAATAGTTCTTGATAAGTCGCTCGTGAGAACACGAGCAATACTTATATTTAATTTTTCAACAAACTGTAAAAAGGACGATTCTGTGCTTCTTTTATGAATAACTTTGGTTTTGCACTATCAGGAGTGCTTGTTTGATTGTAACGAAAAGTAAAGTAAAATGTATATTTTAACTCTTCTAAATATACTGAATTTATATAAAAAAAAGAGTTCTGATTTTGAGTGATTTCAAAATAATCTACTTTACCGAAAGCACTTTTTACTTTTTCTTTTCCATATTTTAGAATTAATGTTTGAACTTCTAAAGAATCTAATTCATCTGTTCCTCCTCCATAACTTTGTTTTTTTGCTGAATCCAATAATATTAACAATTCATCATATTTTTTTTGTTTGGTCAGTAATTCATACTCTAATAAAGTTATTACTCTATCTGTCATTATAGCTCCCAAACCACAATACCCTCCACTACTATTTTTAGCTTTTTCGATGTGTTTTTTTGTTTTGCCATAATTATCGTTAGCTAAATTTTTCTTGGCTTTTTTAATAAATCTTTGTCCAGCTTCATAGCTATATTTTTTTTGTGCAAATCCGAAAACAGGGGTTGAGAGAAGAACAAAAAGTAATATGTATTTTAATTTCATATTTCAGTTAGTTTTAAAATAATAGAAAGTGAAGCCTCAAATTTAGCCGATTCAATTTAATGATTTATATTTACCTAATTTTAAAACAGGACGGAAAAAACTCACTGTCTGTTGCTTTTATCTTCACAAGCAACCAAAAAACCACACAATAAAAAATGCTAGAAAGAGAAAATTTCAGAGAATACGCCCACAAAGTAGCCGATAAAATGGCTGATTATTTAGAAAATGTCGAAGAATATGATGTGCTTTCAAAAGTAAAACCTCGTCAGATTTTTGACGAGTTGCCTTTGTCTGCACCAAAAGAAGGCGAGTCTATGGACGTTATTTTGAAGGATTTTGACGACATTATTTTGAAGGGAATGACACACTGGCAACACCCACAATTTTTCGGCTATTTTCCTGCTAATAGTTCTCCTGCTTCTGTACTTGGCGAAATGCTTACGGCTACGTTGGGAGCGCAATGTATGATTTGGCAAACCTCTCCTGCTGCTGCTGAATTAGAAGAAAAAACAATGATTTGGTTAGGCGAATGGTGTGGATTGCCCAAAGATTGGCACGGAGTAATTCAAGATACAGCTTCGGCAGGTACGCTCTGTTCGATTCTGACAGCACGAGAAAAAGCGACAAATTTTCAGAGTAATACAAAAGGATTAGCTTTTTTTGATGAAAAATTTAGAACGTATTGTTCTGACCAAACACATTCTTCGATTGATAAAGCCGTAAGAATTGCAGGAATTGGAAGTGATAATTTGATAAAAATAAAGACAGATTCTAGTTTTTCTATTGATATAAATGCTTTTGAGGAACAAGTAAAAAAAGATATTCAAGAGGGTTGTACGCCACTTTGGGCAGTTGCTAATTTGGGAACGACAAGCAGCACAGCCTTTGATAACGTAACCGAAATGGCTAAAATCTGTAAAAAATATGGCATTTGGCTTCATATTGATGCAGCCTATGCAGGAACAGTAGCTATTTTACCAGAAAAACGTTATTTATTTGAAGGAATTGAAGAGGGCGATAGTTATGTTTTTAATCCTCATAAATGGATGTTTGTCAATTTTGATTGTTCGGTGTATTATGTGAAAGATAAGGGCGCACTTATCCGAACGTTTGAGATTTTACCTGAATATTTGAAGACTGGTTTTGAAAGCAAAGTAAATAATTATAGAGACTGGGGCGTTGCTTTGGGAAGACGTTTTAGAGCTTTAAAACTTTGGTTTGTGATGCGAAACTTTGGATTGGATGGCATTCAAGAAAAACTCCGTTTGCACTTATCTTTAACCGATTATTTTACTCAAAAAATCATTACTCATTCTGATTTTGAATTAATTACAAACCCAGAAGTTGGCTTGGTCTGTTTTAGGTATTTTGATGCGAATAAATCAGACGAAGAATTAGAAAAAATAAATACGCAAATTCTCAAATCACTCAACGAGACAGGAAAAGTATTTTTATCGCATACAAAATTAAATGATAAATACGTTTTGCGTCTTTCTATCGGACAGACTTACGTAGAGAAAAAACATATTGATGGTTTTTGGGAACTGCTTTTGTCAGTTAGTAGTGAGCAGTTATCTATTGAAAAAACCTTATAATACAAAACCTATTAAAACTCAAAAAGTATGAATATCAATTTTTGCTCAAAAATACATCTTATATTTTTTATATGTTTACTTACTTTTACATTAAGTTGTCAGTTTTCACAGGAAAAAAAGAAAGGCAAGAAGACAGAAAAAAATATCATTGATAAAAAAAGTGACGATTGTTTTAGTCCTAATGATGGAGTATATAAGTTTCAACATTTAGAAGGAGATACTTTAGTACAAAAAATTTATCAATTTTATGAAACATATAATATCGCTATAACAGAACAAGAAAAAACTAAGATTAAAGAATGGTTGAATAATGAAGTTTTTAGCAATAAAAAACCACTTGGTGCTTTAGAATGGTATATTGATGATGATGAACTTTGTAGAAATATAAAGGTAGTGAGTTATGATGCAACTGGTGTAGTTATAGATACAACTTATTCTAGGGTTTGTAATTCAATTCTTGAAACTGGTATTTCTAATCAAAATGCATGGTTATTAGAAATAGATGAAACACTCTTGATATTATCTTATTGTAACAACATAAATAAGAAATTGAATAGAGCATATAACCATGCTGTAATTGAGGATAATAAAGGGTTGTACAATGCATATCAAGTTACCACTAAATATAGTTCTGAAATTGTTGTATATCTAAAATTAGAAAATCCTAATGTAAATATTACAGATATTATAGCGACTGATAGTGGGTTTGTATTTACAAAAATTTATGGAGCTTTAGAACAAGAAATGGGGTATCAAGGTTCTACAGAAATAATAGACTGATAAAATATTTTCTTCAGTAGGAAAAAAACTCGCCTTTTTCCTACAATAATATTTTGTATAAATGATGCTTATGAAAAACGCAATTATTTTAGATTTAGATGGTGTTTTGATTACAACTCCTACTTGGAAAGCTGATGAAATGGATTTTGATAGTTATTCTGCATTCAATAAAAAATGTGTAGAAAATTTTAATCAACTAACTGAAAACTTAGAGTGTGAATTATGGCTTTCTTCAACGAGAAGAATAAATAAAACTTTACAAGAATTTAGAGAAATATTTATCAATCGGAATATAACAAAAGAGATAACAGGATTTTTACCAAAAGGAGATTATCAAATTTCAAGGCTGACAGAAATAGAAGCCTTTCTATCACATGAACCAATAGAAAATTTTCTTATTTTAGATGATGATTCTAGTTTGCATAATCTTAAACAAAAAGATAAAAAATATTGGGTTCAAACAAGACTAACTATAGGTTTTAATTCAGAAAAATTAAAGGAAGCACAAGAAATTATTGACACTTTTTGGAAAGATTAAATCTATCTACAATCCTCTACGATTTTATCATCAAAAATAACTTTTCCATCTTCACTTAAAAATCCTATTCGTATAATTCTTTCACAAAAAAGACTGTCTGTTAGATTTGTATTTTCTGTATTCGATTCAAACTCTCTAAATCTTTTGCCTTTTGTGATGTTTAAGAGTGTAATTTCTGTACCTCTTTCAGATTTTGATAAACTTACTGTACTTGTTTGATAACTTATTTCAACTTCTTCAAAAATATACAGATTGTCTGTCAAACAAATTAATTTATCTTGTAGTAAATTTCCTTTTTTATCGAAGCTAATCATTTTAGGATAAAGGACATCTCCAATTCCATAACACAAAAAATGATAGTAATTACTTGTATCTGGTAATATTCCTAAGACTGGAGTAATATCACTTTCACCTCTTATATTTGGATTGATAATTTTTCCTAAGCCAGTTAGGTTTGCATATTTTTCAGAATTATTAATATCTAAAAATAGGGGAAATTCTAAAATTTGAGTTTTAGAAACTAATTCTCTTAGCTTCTGTTCTTTGTCAAAAACATTAATTTCTTTTTTTTGAGAGAATTGAAAACTTAGGAAGATAAAACCTGCAAAAATTAGTAAATAGAAACTTCGTTTTTTCATCAAAAAGTAATTCTAAAATTTAAAATAATCTGATTCATTTCCTCAAAAACTAAATCTACATCTTCTTTTTCTGTTCTCCAATTTACAAAAGAAGCTCTAATTCCTTTTCTACTTCCATAAAAAGTAGGAGTCATAAATACTTTTCCTGTATCATTTAGCTTTTTCAAAAAAAGTGTAACTTCATCTTGATTATCTTCATTGTTACTTTTCTTCAATGAAAAACAAATATTATTCAAATGAATTGGTGCTAATAACTCCAAATCATTGCTATCCGTAATTTTCTGACCAAAATAGTTTGCCAAATCAATACAATTTTCTACTATATCTCTATAACCCTCTTTTCCATACGCCATAAGTGTAAACCAAGCAGGAAGAGCTTTCAAACGCCTAGAGTTTTCAGGCAATACATTGAGATAACTAAAATTTTCAAATGGGTTTCCTAAATAAGGTGCATTCGAATTTTGAAATGCTTCAGTTTGTAAAATGCTATATTCTTTTTTTACTAAAAAAATTGCACTTTCATAAGGAACGTTTAGCCATTTATGGCAATCTATGGTAATACTATCTGCATTCTCCCAACCTTTTACCAAATGTTTTGTCTTCTCTGAACAAGCTGCAAAACCACCAAAGGCAGCATCAATATGCCACCAAAAATTATATTTCGTTTTTAGTTTATTTATGGCTTCAAAGTCATCAAAATCAACTGTATTTACTGTTCCTCCACTTGAAAGCAAAATAAAGGGTTTTCCATTTAGAGATTCAATAACTTTTTTTAAATCTGGAATTGAAATCGTTTCTCTATTTCCTTCTAGTGTTTTGACAGAAATAATTTTTGTACTTCCCATTCCTAATAAAGAAATTGCTTTGATAGCTGATGAGTGTGGAGTAGCTGACAAAACTGCAATTTCTTCTCTAACTCCTTCTTTTGCTATATCTTTCGGTGAATTATTTCCTTGATTGTCTTTGTAATTTTTGCCTATCCATTGTCTTGCTACTGCCAAACACGTAAAATTAGACATGGTTGCTCCTGTTACAAAACCACCTAAAAACTCTTTTGGAAGCTCAAATAACTCTAGTAATAAATTGATAGTTTCTAATTCAATATTTGCAGAAATATCTCCATTCCCATTTGTAGCTTGTGTATTTTGGTCATAAATAGTTGCCAACCAATCGCCTACAAGAGATGCAGGTGTAGAGCCCCCTGTTACATATCCCCAAAATCTTGAACCCGAAGAAGCTACCATCGTAGATTCGAATCGTTGATTAAATAACTCTAATGCTTGTATTGTTCCTAAACCTTGCTCATCAAGATTTAACTTTTCCTTTGAGTCAAACTTACTTGAAGTTGGTCTGTCGTTAATATTTTTGAGATAATCTGTTCCTTGAGAAGCTACTTTTTGTAGGATTGATTCAATGTTTTCTGAATCTGATTGTAAGATATTATTCATGGTTTGAAATTGATAAATTAATGTTGTTTTTCTGTTCTTGTATTTCTTTTTTAGAATTTTTACTCAAGTAAATTGCACTTCCAAGTAATGTAATAAAAGTTAGAATAAAAAGTGTTATATTTCTTCCAAATTGATCAAATAAATGACTGTATGAATATCTACCCAAGAAAAATAACCAACGAATAGCTGCACCGATTGAGTTGAAAAAGGTTTTGAAAATAACTTCTACCAAAAACTCAAATATACCTTCTATCAAGCCTTCTAGGATACTTTCCATTATTTTTTATTTATGAGAAACAGAAATAGTATTCCTAACGGTAAAAATAGTTTGTAGTTTCAATAAAAAGCAAAAAGTTCCTGTGGTATACACAACAGAAAGTTTTATCACTACTACTTACTAACTGAAGTTACGCATTTGAAAAAAGCACCTTATTTTACTTAAAATAGATATTTTTGATTTTTATAAAAGACTCAATCCACAAAAACCTATTAATTGATAAAGATATGAGATTTTTTATCTTAGATTTTCAAATTTTAGTATCCTTATTTGCTTAAATAAAGTGTATTGCATATATTCAATTATAAATTTATATTTTGATAAATATGGAGTCCTCATGCGTAACTTCAGTTACTAATAAGCATAACCAAGTTATAAAACAGTCTAAAATTATATCAAAAGACGATAAAATATAATAAAAATGTGACTTCAATCTAAATTAAAGATTATGTTCATTAAATAAACAATAATCACTTTCTTACCATAATCTAATTTAGATGAACCATAAAAATAAACACCGAATTAAAAATAATCAGACAAAAACTGTCTTTTTATTATTGACTTTATATTTGTTGACTGGAGTTTCTTTTACAGGAGCTACTACCAATACTATCTACCAAGAAAAAAATGATACTATCAAGTATTCTACGCCTAATAGTACAATACTTCTAGATTCTACCAAAAAACATGTTACTGATATTTTGTATCTTCTTAAAGATGATAAGAATGATATAGCTCATCTTATTATACAAATGGATACTATGGTTAGACTTGGTGTCATAAGACCTTTTAAAAATATCTCCTTATTAGAGAGAACAACAAAAGAAGATTATAGAAATGCTTGGGGAAAATTAAAATTATCTCATGAAGAAATTAAAGAGAATGAAAAATTGATAGCTCAACAAATTGGAGTGGAAATGAAAACCTCTTTAGTTATAGATGAACATCAAGTTTTATCTCTTTGTAATAATTTGATTACTCATAATCATATACCTTATGCAGGTGTAGCCATTTCTTTTTATATAAAATCGGACTTTTCTAAATCTGGAAAAAGAGAACATCTTTACACTTTGAGTACAGTTGAAATATATACAAATGTTATCGAATATAATTCATTATTAAAAAAGTGGGAGGATAAATTCAAACATAACGATTTTGATTTGGAGCTTTATGGTTACATTCATCCCACTACAGATGAAAAAATCATATATACTAAAAAGAAGAGTTTATTGCCTCTAAAAAAACATCTCAATATGACTAAAGGCATAGAGGATTTAATTATAATTCCTAATTTAACTAAGTAGGAATGTTAGATTTTGTTGACTTATATTCTCACAAGGAAGTATATTTTTAGATGAAAAAAACAACAACCTCCTATCTTACAAATAAGCAAAATAGGAGGTTGGTTTATAAAGTTGAATATTTTAATTATTTACTCTGTTTTACCCACCAAATCCAACATAAAAGCATACTCTAAAGCTGTTTCTTTGATAGCTTCAAAGCGTCCAGAAGCTCCACCATGTCCAGCATCCATATTAGTTTTGAAATAAAGCTTATTATTATCAGTTTTTATATCACGAAGTTTTGCTACCCATTTTGCAGGTTCCCAGTATTGAACTTGTGAATCGTGCAAACCTGTTGTAACAAGAATATTTGGGTAATCTTGAGCTATTACGTTATCATACGGCGAGTAACTCATCATATAGTCGTAATATTCCTTATTTTTAGGATTTCCCCATTCGTCAAACTCATTGGTAGTAAGTGGAATAGACTCGTCTAGCATCGTTGTAACTACATCAACAAATGGAACGGCAGCCAAAACACCTTTATACAAATCTGGTCGCATATTCATAACTGCACCTACTAAAAGACCACCAGCACTTCCACCAATAGCAAAAGTAGTTTCTGGGCTTCCAAAACCTTCTTTTTGTAAAAATTCTGTACAGGCGATAAAGTCTTCAAAAGTATTTTTCTTTTTCAAAAGTTTTCCATCTTCATACCATTGCCTTCCCATTTCTTCTCCTCCACGAATATGAACGATAGAATAAACAAAACCACGTTCCAAAAGGCTCAATCTTGCAACACTAAAATAAGCATCCATTGATGCACCATAAGAACCATAGCCATAAACAACTAAAGGATTTTTTCCATCTTTTTTAGTTCCTTTTTTATAGACTAACGAAATAGGAATTTTTGTCCCATCTTTTGCTGTTGCATATACTCGCTCTGAAACGAAATTAGAAGCATCATAACCTCCTACAATTTCTTGCTGTTTTTTGAGTTCTTTTTCTTTGGTTTCCATATCATAATCATAGACCGAGTTTGGAGTAGTCATAGAAGTATAGCCAAAACGTAGCATTTTTGTATCAAATTCAATATTTTGAGCCGTATAAGCCATATAAGCAGGGTCATCAAACTCAATGTAATGTTCAGAATTATCTTTTTGGTTTCTGACACGAAGATTCAAAAGTCCTTCTTTACGTTCACTCAAAACCATAAAATCACTAAACATGTCAATGTCTTCTAACAAAACATCTTGACGGTGTGGAATTACTTCTTCCCACTTGCTCTTATCGTTTTGCTCTCCTACTTTTACTTTCATCAAACGAAAATTTTGCGCTTCCCAGTTGGTAACTACATAAAAATAATCGTCTTTGTGTGCTATGCTGTATTCGTGCTTTTCTTCTCTCTCCAAAAATACAGTTGGTTTTGAGCTTGGCTTATCAGCATCAATCAGATGAACTTCTGTATTTAGCGTACTGCTCAAATAAATCATTACATATTTTTTGGATTTAGATTTTCCAATGTATGTATAATAGGATTCGTCTTTTTCTTCATAAACTAGCTTATCTTCTTCTGGATTCGTACCCAACGTATGACTCCAAACTTGATGAGAACGCAATGTTTCTGGGTCTTTTTTTACATAAAAAAGTGTTTTGTTATCATTTGCCCAAACAAGTGAAGGTTCTACATTTCGGATAGTTTCTGCCAAAATTTCGCCAGTAGCTAGATTTTTGAAACGAACTGTGTATTGTCTTCTTCCTGTAGTATCTTCTACAAAAGCCATCATATTTTCACCTTCGCTAACTTTTATTCTACCCGAATAAAAATCATTTCCTTCTGCACGTTCATTTCCATTGAGTAAAATTTCTTCTGCTGCTTCTAAACTACCTTTTTTTCTTGCATAAATCGGATATTCTTTTCCCTCTTCGTAGCGAGTATAATACCAGTAGTTTTGATATTTGTAAGGAACAGAAGCATCATCTTCTTTTATCCTTCCTCTAATTTCTTTATAGATTTTTTCTTGAAGCTCATCTGTATGCGCCAAAGATTTGGTAGTATAATCATTTTCTGCTTCAAGGTAAGCAAGCATTTTCGGATTGGTACGGCTATCATCACGAAGCCAGTAATAATTATCAATGCGTGTCTGTCCGTGCTGCTCTAGTTTTTGAGGCACTTTTAAAGCCATAGGAGGCGTAAGTGTGTCTGTCATAGTTTGGTTTGAAGTATATTCTGAATTATTTTGAGAATTAGTTTTGTCTCCACAACTAAATAGAAATGAAGAAATTATAATTGCTATCGAAATAGATTTTAGATAGAGTTTTGAAAGTTTTGTTTGCATTTTGTTTTTTTGAGAGTTAGTAAGTAAAGTTAGAAATGTGTTTTGATCACTTATCTTCTGGAAAGTCTAGATACTGTAAGTTAATAGTTTTATTTTTCTTGAAAAATGTTGTGTAGATTTTGCGTACTCCAAATATGATTAAACCTACATTTATTATATTTAAAAACCAGATAAATACTATTGCTGTTTGTCCAATAGTGTCACAACTCTCCCAACTATCAGGCACTATCCCAGTTTCTTCATAAGTAGTTTTGGTAAGCCGTATAGTAAAAAATATTGCAACTGTATAAAGTACAAATTCAATGAAACAAATAGAGCATACAATTAAAATTGTTTTAAGCAATTTGATTAGAACTTTCTTATTTTCTTTAATCATCTTCTGGATAGTCAAGATACTGCAAATTAGTATTTTTTCTTTTAAGGAAGTAGATTATGATTCTATAAATAAGATATACAAGAATGACAATATTAAGCAGAACTAAAACATTGAAAGCAATATAGACAATTTGCTCGTCAAGCTCCATGCTTTCTAAACTGAAATACTCACCCTCACTCTCTTGGTAAAAATCATCATATTTCATCATATATACCCCTAAAAAAATATACAAAACAAAGTCTAAGAATAAAATCAAAACTCCAATAAGAATATTTTTTAATGTGAGTATTTTGGATATAGGTTTCATAGTGCGATAGTTATTACAAATAATTAGAATTAATGTTTTATAAAAAACATAAAGTACAATGAGCTGTTGGGAAATTGTATAAAAGCTGAATTTAATACAATTTTTTAATCTAAATTTTTAATTTTTATGTCAAACAGAATCAAACCTAGAGAAAAAACTCCCAACTTAGATGTTCGCCTCATCAATGACTTGAAATGGTCTTTAGAAGAACAAGAACCCAAAAACTTTACGATGATTATTTTTTACAGAGGATTGCACTGTCCTGTTTGTAAGAAATATTTGGAAGACTTAGCTACCAAACTTGATGATTTTGCAGACCGAGGAATAAAAATGGTCGCTATCAGTACAGATACAGAAGAAAGAGCCAAAAAAGCTGGCGAAAAATGGAATATTCCTAATTTACCTATTGGTTTTGATTTTTCCATTGAAAATGCTAAAGAGTGGGGACTTTATATTTCGGAAGCTATCAAAGATGAAGAGCCAAAACACTTTTCAGAACCTGCTCTTTTTCTTATTCGTCCAGACCAAACCCTTTATTTTTCTTCTGTTCAGACGATGCCTTTTGCTCGTCCAAGCTTCGATGAACTTTTGAAAGGAATTGACTTTATTTTAGAAGAAGATTATCCTGCTAGAGGAAAAGTATAGAGCATTTATTATCAAATCAATAAGGAGTTTTTTCTAATAGAAGCTCCTTTATTTTTTCTAAAAAAATAGGATTACGATGAATCGCTCCGTGTCTTTGATTCTCTAAGGTAATAAAATAAAAATTACCTGATTTGTTATTTTTATCTACATACTCCTTTATCATTCCTAAAGATTCGTAAGGAATCACTCTGTCATTTGTTCCGTGAAAGATAGTAGTAGGAACATTTGTTTTGGCTAAAAATTCGGCTGTATTGAATTTATATTTCAATAAAAAAGTTGGAATAATGGGATACCTTCTTTTGGTCATGTCAGTAATACTGAAATAAGGAGCTTGAAGAATAAGAGCCTTTGGGTTATTTTTACTTGTAAGCATTGCAGCAGATGCTGTTCCGACGGAATAACCAACAACTATGATGCTTTTCTCATCATAACTTTTCTCTTTTCTTACAAAATCATAAGCTGTCTGAACATCACTAAAAAACTGCTCTTGGCTATAAATATTACCTTCACTTTTTCCATAACCACGATAATCCAGAATAAATAAATCATATCCTAAATTAGTATAAACATCAGCGATACTTTCCCAAGAACTAACAGCTCCGACATTTCCGTGAAGATAGAAAGCGAGTTTTTTAGGTTCAGAAATAGAAGTTTCTACGTTTTTTGAATGAAACAAAACACCGTGAAGGTTGATGTGGTCGTTTGTTGGAATAATTACTTCTTCATAACGTTTTTCAAAGTTGAAAGTATAACTCTGTTCTAATTTTTGAGGAAAAAACAATAACTTTTCTTGGGAAAAATATACAGAAATGCAGATAAGAAAGTATAGGCTAAATAGAACTCCAATTAACCAAAGCGATATTTTTTTAAACTTTTGCATCATTTATTTTGAAAGGTATTGTTTTTTTGCGTCTTCTATTTGCTCGGCTTCAGTAGTATCTGGATAAAGCATATAACTTGGCGCAATTATTTTTTTGAGAGTCTCTATATTGATTTTGATAATCATTGAAAAAGGATATTTACTTTTCGTCATTTTTAGTAACGGTTCTTCTAGGCTTTCAAACTCTGAATCTGTCTGTTTTATAATTCTTGCTCTGCCTTTCAATTGAAAGCCTTTTTGTACAAAAACATCAACAAAACTTACACATACATTTGGGTTTTGCATAATATTATGAACGCTTTGTGGCGAGGCAATATTTGCAATGATAATATATTTGTCTTGATAAAAAGTAAACACTTCTTTTGGAGAAACGTTGGGCATATTTTCATTATCAGCCGTAGCAAGCCAACACAAAACACTTTTTTCGATGGAATTTTTGATTTCTTGATTGAGCATATTTTATAATAGGTTTAATAAAATCATTCTTATTAATCGCTCTTTATCTACTTGCTCCCACGTAAAAGTTGGATTTCTTCTACCTTGTCTTTCTAGTTTGTTTATAATAAAAAGCTCCGTATCATAATTTTCTAACAAACGCAATTCTGTTATCAAACCTGCCATATCAGGTGCATTCATATCGTAGTATCCCTTGGCTTTGTTGTTAATCCACCAATTTACATCAGGTTCAGAATATGCCCAAACTATTTTATTTTTTAAATATTTTAGACTTTCAGTAGTATCTTTTGAGTGACTGTAAGGTGAATAATCTTCAAGCATTTTTTTATTATCCTTATTGCCTTTACTTATTTTTTGTTCTAATAAATAAGTGAGCCACTTGGCTTCTCCTACCGAACTTTCAGCGTAGTTGTCTTTCATTGCTTTTTGACTCTCTTCCCACATTCTAACCATATCTAATGCTGAATCAAAAATAGCAATTCCTCTAACTCGTTTATAAATGGTTTCATTTTTTTTGTTGAGATAACTCATAAACCGAAGTCCTCTCGTACCAGACAAATTCTGTCCTAAAATAAAAATTGGCTGTTGAGTGAGTTGATGTTTTTCTAAAGCATTTTTCAAAACTTCATAAATTACCTCCAATCGCTGTTTGTTTTCCAAGAAATCTAAAGGTTCTCCAGATGAAATATGCAAAACAGCCAACTTATTTTGAGTAGCTTGTGGATAAATGAGCTGATTGATAGGCGTATTTTTTTTATCAAATTCTTTATCATTTATTGTCAGAACTACTCCTTTTATAGTTTTTGTTTCTTTAGGAAGAATAAGTGTATATCCCTTTTTATGACGAGGAACAGATAAACTATTATCGGCAGAAAGAGAAAGCGAACCTGCAAGTTGTTCGTGTTCTTGATAAAAAATTGGCTTATTAAAAGACTTCAAAACCCATTCAATACACTCTGTTTCATCTACCACTGACCACGAATGAGTATGGCGCATTCCATTACTTCTTACACCTTTTTCTTTCGATTGTATAAATTCAGCTTCTTGATTTCCGTGTAAAAGCAGTTTATTGATAAGCATAGAAGTAGTATAATAATTATTGTCTCTAACACTTCTACGACGCTCTCTAAGCTGCCAAACTACATCTACATCGTGATAAGCACGAACAGGGATTTCCAATAAATACTTTGCATTCAGTAACGAATCAGCCTCTCCCACAAAAGGTGAATGATAATAATAAGATTTAGGATTTTCTTTGGGTGTTCCTCCTAACTCATTTTTCATTAGTTGAGAAACATAATTTGCTTCTCCTACACCTGCTGGAGAATAGTTTTTGACAAGCTCTCTTTGAAAATAATTCCATATTTCGAACAAATCAGTAGGAGAATCTACAGCAAAGGCAGCCGAAGGTAAAATAGGATATTGACTTGGACTTTCCCTACACAACTCCACATAACGCAAACCAACAGTTCCTCCAGCCGAAAAACCTCCCAAAACAACTTTAGTAGAATCAAAATGATAATTTTTCTTTACATCTTTTATTACTGTATTCAGATGGTTTTGTGTTTCTTTATCAGCATATAATTTTCTTCCAAAAGGAATCATTACTGTCAGAATATTGCGTTTTGCAGCTTCATAAGGCAATTCAGATTCTTCAAAAATAGTCTTTGCAGCTTGTCCAAAACCTGGTAATAAAATCAAAACTCCTTCTAAATTCTCTATTCCTTCTTCTGGAGTCATTACTAAATAATTTTCTAAATAAGGGTATTTTGCTTTTACCTTAAAACTTTCAATAGTTTGAGCAAAGACGGAGGAAATAGAGAATGATAAAAGCCAAAAAGCTGTAAATATAATTTTGAAATAAGCCTTCATAAACTATAATTGGTTAGATAAATTTGATTGATTCGATTCACTAAAAATAGGAAAGCTAAGTTTTCTCTACTAATTTTTAATTTTTTCTAACTTTCTTTAGCTTAAATTTACTCATTATTAAAATTACAAACTCTCCTCAATTGCCTTTTCTAGCCTTGGATACTCAAACTCAAAACCTTCATCTTGCAACCTTTGAGGGATTACCCAACGGCTTTTTAGCAGTAATTCGGTTTCTGTACGAATCATAAAAGCTCCAATTTCTAATAAAAACTTTGGTGTAGGAATCCCAAAAGGCATTTTTATTTTCTCTCTAAAAATCTGCATCAGTTCTTTATTCTTGACAGGATTTGGGGAAGAGCAATTAAAAACACCCTCTAAATTTTCATTTTCTTGAAGGAATAAAATTATTCTATACAAATCGTAAATATGTAACCAACTAAACATCTGATTTCCGTTTCCTTGCTTTCCTCCCAAACCAAGACGGACAATGTTTGCAAGAGGAGGAATAGCACCTCCATCTTTTCCCAAAATAATTGCCATTCGTAGTGCAATTTGCCTTGTATTTTCTAGCTCAAAATTAAAAAACTCCTTCTCCCATGCTGTGGCAACTCCAACAGAAAAACCAGTTCCGATTTCTCCTTCTTTTTCTGTCATGGGTCGGTCTTCTGCATGTCTATAAATAGTGGCTGTGCTAGAATTGAACCATATTTTGGGTGGAAATTTACATTTTTGAATGGCTTCTCCTAAAATCTTTGTTGTCTCAGTTCTGGAACGTAAAATCTCGTTCTTGTTCTTTTCATTATACCTACAATCAACAGATTTTCCTGCCAAGTTTATCAACATTTCAGAATGCTCTAAGGCTTCTGTTATTTCATCTAGACTTTTCCAGTTTACAGAAGTATTTCGTGCAATTACGATTACTTCATAACCCAAATCTGAAAACTTCTTTTGAAAATACTTTCCTACAAAGCCTGTTCCTCCTGCTAAAATTACTTTTTTGTTTTTCATTTTTTTGATGATTAGACTGATGATAGTTTATATTTTTTAACTCCAATAAAACCCAAAACTCCAATGGGTAATAATAAAATAAATTGAGGAGCAAGAATTTGATTAATTATACTTACACCAATAAAAGATAGAGAAAACAGAAAATAAACATAACTGATAAATTGAATAATTGCTCTACATTCTTCTCTAGGAGCAAAGTAATTTTTGATAAAAACAGCAGAAGTAAAAAAGAGGAACAGCGTTATCATATGCCAAACACTAAGCAGTTCAGTTTGAATTTGATTGTCTAAATTACTTGAAAACAAAGGGTTTATTAATTCTATTTGTCCTCCAAATGTATGAAGTAATGCTGTAAATAAATTTAAAATTCCTGCGAGTAGCCAAAATATATTTCTATTTTTCATAAAAAACGAATTCAATTGTTTACTGATTTTTTAATCTAATTGAAACAAATGTACACAAAAAAACAAAACTTTCAAATTAAATTGAAAGTTTTGAAAGTTAATAGTGAAATTTGATTTGCTTGAAGATTTTATTTAATCCTCCTCTTCTAATTCGAAAATCTCATTGACAGGTTTTTCGAAAAGTTGAGAGAGTTTGAGAGCCAAAACAGTAGAAGGAACGTATTTATTTTTTTCTATTGAACTAATCGTTTGCCGAGAAACACCTATTTTTTGGGCAAGTTCCTCTTGTGTGATATTCAAAATAGCCCTTTGTACTTTTATGGTGTTTTTCATTTCTATATCTATTTGTAATTCCATTTTTTTAGAATTTTGGTAAATGTTTTATGTATGAATAAATTTAAGACTGTGTCTTTTTGAGCAGTTGAAAAAAGGCAATTTGGATAGCCAACATAAACCAAAGCACAATTCCAGAACTCATTTCAGAATAACTTGTATCCATATTGATTACAAAATCAACTAAAAAATCAATCACAGGCATACCCAGCGCATAAATTACTCCCATCACAAAGGCAATAGAATAAGATTGTACTCTCAACTTACTTATCATTTCATCTTCTATTTTTTCTTCAGAAACAGAAATTAGTAGCATAAAAACTAAAACCATTTTTGCAGAAACAGAAAGCAAAATAGCAGCATCGTTCATTGCAAAACGAAAAAATAAAACAGCCAAAACAGAGATAATTAGTCCAGCAAAACCAATTTTTTTGAAAGCATAAGGTAACAACTTGAAACGGTTTAGAGCTTTTTGTTCTTTTTCACAGATTTGAGTAAGGTTCATAATAATAAAGGTTTTTAATTTGTAAAATAAATTCAATGACAATTCTTGATTGTAAAGTTATAACGTCAAAAAGTAAAATTTAGTTGTCTTTTTGTAAAGTTTTTTTTACATTTTTGATTAAAATAAAACCCACGAATTTATTCGTGGGTAAAAAAACTATTCTACTTCTGTAATAACCTCGCCAGTAATATAAGCTCCAAAACAACCTATTCCATTTTCAATATTTGAATGAATAATGATAGGTTCGCCAAACGGATTATCTCCATTGTAATAAGAGTCTTCAACTGTTTTGTGGTAGCGATAATAATTTTCATCAGCTTTCATTAAGTAAGTTGTAAGATAAGGATTTGGAGTAGGACTATCTGGAAAATTAGGAATTGAATAGTCATCAAAATAAATTTTTTCTTGAGGATTATAATTAATGATACTTCTTCCCTCCTGTGTTTTAAAATAATTTTCATAAAAATAAGTAGGACGTGTATGCTTAGTCACTCCGATTGGCTCACCTGTGTTAGAATTATAGTTTGTGGAAAAAGACGTTGTATAGGCTTCTATTCTATAATAATTTGTTTTTGTCAAATCATCTTCATCTTCCCATTCTGCTGAATACTTGTATTCTTGTTCATTCAACTTTGTGAGCTCTACCTTTGGCAAAACCCTTCCAGTAGGGACAATACAACTTGCATTCAATTTTGCCCCTTCATCAGTTTCTATTTCTAAAAAATATGTTTTTCCTTCACTCACATTCAAAATAGCATTTTCTAACTGAAACGTATATTCAGGCTGACCAGAATAGTAATTATAATAACCATTTCCCAAATCTTGGGAGTAATAAGGATTTGCTCCATAACTCATATTATAGCTGCTTTGTCCATCAGAAATACGAACTGTCGCATTTTGAATGTAATTTATTCCATCTGTTTCTCGTTCTTTTCCTATTCCTACTGCTCTAAAAAGCGTAATCTGAATAAGCGAATCATCTGGAGAAATAAAACCAACTACCACAACTTGGTCATCACCTTCTACATCTACATCTTCCAAGAATTTACCACAACTTGAAAGAACAAGAAGACTAACTGAAATAAAGAGAATAAATTTAATTGTATTTTTCATTTTATTTTTTGAGTTTGACATTTTTAGAATAAACAGAGATAAAACCTTTTAAAACTTAAAATTATATGTAATAGAAGGAATAATAGGAAAAAGAGCCACTTTCTGAACTGTATCTATATTTTCTCCAGCTTCATTTTGTCCATTGAGAATATAGAAAAATGGATTCATACGGCTATACGCATTGTAAGCACCTATTTCCCACGTTCTTGTTCCCCATTTTTTCTTTTTACTAAACTGAACAGCGATATCTAATCTATGGTAATTCTGCATTCTAAAGCTATTTTTTTCTCCATAATTGGCTACCGAATTTATAAAACTACTGCCTCCTTCTCCTCTGTTGGGTGAGTGTGTAAATGGATTGAAAGAATTTTTTGGCATCGTAACAGGTGCACCTGTACGGAAAACCCAGTTGGCAGAAAGGTTAATTTTATCATTAAATTTATAGCTTCCTGTAATTGAAAAGTCGTGGCGAATATCAAAACGAGGAGAAAACCATCTTGCATTATTCAAATCATCAAATTGTTGCTCTGTTTTGGCAAGTGTGTAACCTACCCAGCCTGTAAACTTTCCTTTCTTTTTCTGTAATAAAAATTCCAATCCATACGAACGTCCTTTTCCACGAGTAATGGCATCTTGCCAATCAAAAGATTCAGAACTGTAAGGGTCATCTATCAAAAGAAAATTTGCTCCTTCTTTATAGCCAATTACGTCTTTAGAAATTTTGTAATATGATTCTACTGAAAAAGTAAGACCTGTCTCTTTGAAATCTTTTGCTATTCCTACTGCCACTTGTTGAGACTGTTGAGGGCGAACTCTTGCCGTAGAAGGTACCCATAAATCTGTTGGAAGTCCGATTCCAGTATTTGAAAGCTGATGAATATACTGATTCATTAGCGCATAAGAGCCTTTTAGAGCAAGTGTGTTTGTCAAACGATAAGCTGCTGCCAAACGTGGTTCGAAGCCAAAATAATGTTTGGTTTCTTCGTCTTCATTTTTTTTGCTTATATCTATTAAATTACTCAATCTCAAACCTCCATTGAGTCTGAATTTATCATTAATCTCCCAATCATCTTCTACATAAAGAGCCGATTCTATCACGTCATATCTTGAGTTTTTGGAAGGGTCGTATTCAAAATCTGGCTCTTTTATTACAAATGCACTTGGTGTAAAACGGTGAAGTGTGCTTTGCATTCCGAAACGAACAGTATGATTTGGAGAAGGGTAATATGTCCAGTCGTATTTTGCACTATAATCACGAATATTTGATGTATATTTTAGATAATAATTTTCATCATTATAATTATCTTCACTAAAAATCTGAAATTGATAGTCGCTAAAAATCAGAGATAGATTGCTAAAGAGTTTGTTGTTATATAAATGATTCCAACGAACAGTTGTGGTTGCATTTCCCCAGTTTATACCAGATTCAAAACTCTCATTTTGATTGTTGAAGCTATAATTATCTCTTGCATAGAACTTGTCTCTTCCAAAATATCCAGAGACAAACAGCTTATCTTTTCTACTAAAATCATAATTGAACTTAGCATTCAAATCATAGAAGTAATAGCCGACTGTAAAGTCTTGTGGCATAAAAGGGCGAGTAAGTACATCTAAATACGTTCTACGACCAGAAATAATGAGCGAAGACTTATCTTTGACAATAGGAGCTTCTAGCAAAAGCCTTGAAGAGATAAGACCAATTCCTCCTTCTCCAGAAACTTTATTTTTGTTTCCTTCCTTCAAACGCATATCCAAAACTGACGACAAACGACCACCATAACGAGCAGGAAAACCACCTTTTGTAAGCTCTACTTGTTTGATAGCATCGCCATTGAAGACTGAAAAGAAACCGAATAAATGAGAAGCATTATAAACAGGAGCTTCATCTAAAAGAATTAGATTTTGGTCATTATTTCCTCCACGCACATAAAGTCCAGAACTTCCTTCTGTTCCTCCTTGTACACCAGGTAAGAGTTGAAGAGCTTTAATGACATCTTTTTCACCCAAAAGCGCAGGAATATCTTTTATTTGTTCGACAGGAATGCTCACTTGACTCATCTGTGTTTGTTCACTAATTGGCTCAGAATCTTTATCAGCTACAATTACAACAGCCTCAAGTGCTTCATCAAAATCTAATGAAATATCAAGGTTTATATCTTTATTCAAAATAATTTTGTGAGCCTGTGCTTCATAACCGATATAAGAATAAATCAATGAGATAGTATCTTCTTGCAGCGTTATTGAATAAAATCCGTAGCTATTAGTAACCGTTCCTTGTTTTGTGGCAGGATTGTAAATGCTTACACCAATAAGCGTTTCAGAACTTTCGGCTTCTCTGACATATCCACTAATCGTATATTTTTTCGAAGTAGTAGTAGTTTGGGCAAACGAAGTAAACCCAACAAGGCTTAAAATCAGTAAAAAGAAGATTCTTTTGATAAAATAAGAAAAGTCGTAAAAAACTTCTCTTAAATAAGAATTAAGTAGCATAAAAATAAGTTATATAATGATTTAAAAATGGTTTATTTTGAATTAAAAGATATGAATAAAGCTTTTTTTGATAGTTTATGAAGGTTTTTAGTCTTAATTTAGTATATAAAT